>JBAQPK010000549.1:0-1576 GCA_049305715.1 Desulfuromonadaceae bacterium
CCAGATCCTTATAGTATGCGTACATATTTATGATTTCCGACATATCAACACCGGTAACGGCACAGTCATAAAATTGCCAATCAGCGGAAACTTCCGCTTTGGCCGCTTCACGCAAAAAAACAGCCTCCACGTTCGTTGACGCCAATTCGGACCCATCCTGTTGTGGCGCATAATGGGGGTGGGATATCACATAGAGTCCGGTAAGATGTGCCTCATGCTGCTTTGCAAGATTGAGTGCAAGTTCAAGCCGGGCTTCACATTGCGGCGAATTGTCCATATGTACCAAGATATCTTTATATGCCATTTCGATCACCCCCTGTTTTAATTTTATACGATAACCCGTTTCACTGAATCGATAATTGTCCCATCTACCCATTTTACGGCAGCGATAATTTCATCTCCTAAATCCAGTTGAGCCGGTTTACCGCAAATGCGTTCCGCTTCAGCCTTGAGCTCTTCGATACTCTTGACCGGCAGGGAGGAATGTTTTAATGCGTCCAATAAATCGACGCGCAGCGGATTGATGGCTATACCCCGTTCGGTAACGATTACGTCTATCAGTTCGCCCGGACCGCATATCGTGGTTACGGAATCCCTGATAACCGGAACCCGTCCCCTGAACAGAGGCACAGGCAGAATAACGCACTTGGCAAACAGGCAGTTCTGCCACCCGCCGATGCCGTGCAGGAGGTAACCATCGGAATGGGTTACCACATTGCCATTAAAATTGAGATCGATCTCCGTGGCCCCGAGAATCGCGATATCAACCATCGAGGCAAAATTCCCCTTGCCGTGGTAATTGTAGCTGGTGAAGGGACTGGTCATGACATGGTTGATATTTTCCCGAAGCGACCTCACCCCCTCGAGGTCAAAGGTCTGGCCATCGAGAATATATTCGGTCAGATCCTGTTCCAGCATTTCGACCAGGTATTTGTTGCTGCCGCCACGGGCGAAACGGCTCTTGAATCCATTTTTCTTCAGTATTTCGGCAAAATAAATGCCGATCGCCAGGGAGGTCCCGCCGGCGCCGGCCTGAAACGAAAACCCTTCGCGGATCAGTCCGGCCTCTTCACAAAACCGGGCGGTCATTTCGGCCAGCAGCAGTCTGTCGGGGCTGCGGGTTATCTGGGTCGTTCCGGAAATGATTTTCTCCGGGATGCCGACCTTGTCAACCACCACCGTATAGTCAACGTGGTTCCCCTGGATCTGCCAGGGGACGCACGGAAACGGCCGCAGATTATCGGTAACCACGATGACCTTGTCGGCGTATTCCGAATCTGCCAGGGCAAAGCCGAGCGACCCGCAGGCCGTATCCCCATACAGGCCATTGGCATTGCCAAAGGCATCGGCGGCCGGAGCGGCAATCACTGCGATATCAATATGCAGTTCTCCATCCTGGATCGCCTGATATCGCCCGCCATGGGAACGCAGCACTCCCATGCCTGCCATATTCCCTTCGGAACAGTAACGCCCGAGGGCGCCATTCATGCTCCCTTCAATATGATGCACAACACCGTTTTGCAGATGCTGGATGATTGGTTTATGACAGGGGAATGATGCTGAAGGGGCCCATACG
>JBAQPK010000550.1:0-6095 GCA_049305715.1 Desulfuromonadaceae bacterium
CCCTACCCTACCCCATGAAGATCCGGCTGAAGAACAGCAACCATCCAACCAACCTGAGCCAGCAACTCCGGCACCTGAAATAGGCGGTGACGGACCGAAAACCTGGTTCTGGTAATCATTACAACCCTACCGGGGGAGACCCACTCCCTCGGGGAGAAGTCTCCTTCCGGCTTACCTTTGAAAAGGAGACACCATGAACAATCAATCAACCATCAGTAAGGTCCTCCAGGGACTTGTCCTGGTTCATCTCAGCTTCTCCGTCTGGTCGGGTAAGAAGAAACTCCGACCGGAAGACCTCAAGGGAGCGAATCTGCCACCTGACAAACTTGCCTCACTCGGTTCCAAGCGCATCTTTGCGCCTGACGCACTCAAGGTGTTCGCCACCCTGAAACGCCAGGCCGAACGAGCTTGCGAGGAGGTGGGAGTCCGGTTCCTCGGCGGCTATGCCATTCCTGAGGAAAAGCTGACGCCTCTCATGGAGAAGATGGAGCAGATCGAACAGAGCTTTGCTACGGCAAAGACCAACTTTCTGTCGGCATACGACGACAATCTCAAAGACTGGCTCGCCGAAGCTGGTGAATGGTCGGAGATCGTCGCCCGTGCCGTTGAACCAGCCAGCCGTGTTGCAGAACGTCTTGCCTGCGGATTTACCGCCTTCAAGGTGGAAGCCCCGGGTGAAGCGGCTTTAGCCACAGAACCTCTGGAACGTCAGGTAGGCGGACTTGCGGATCAACTGATCCATGAGATCGGCGCCCTGGCAAAATCTACCTGGGAGGAATCGTACCGGGGGCGAACTTCCGTAACCCGAAAGGCACTTCGTCCCCTCAAGGCGATTCTCGACAAACTCTCCAGCCTCAGCTTCGTAGGCCCTGACAAGATCAGCGGCCTTGTTGCCAACGTGAACGCGGCGCTCGCCACCGTACCAAGATCCGGACCTGTTACCGGGGCAACCCTGATGGGTCTGGTCGGAGTACTGTGCGAGCTTTCCGACATTGCCGGTTTCATCACGACCGAGGAACGGGAAGAGATGCTGCAACCTCTCCCCGAACCTGAGGTCGAGCCGGCCCTACCGACCATTGCTCGACCAAAGACCGTCACGAGAAGACCACAGCCGGCAAAGCAGGTTGAAGCCCCGGCTGTCTGGTTCTGGTAGGGGGACACCATGAAAGTGCGTCCTCTTGCCCTGATCGCCAAGGTTCTTGGCCGGAAATACGATGTAACCGTAACCATTGCCGGACAGATCGCCTGCACCACCGGGAAGGAAATAACCATCCCGGTCGTGTCGGGAGATCATGCTGAAGCGCTTGCCCATGGCTATATCGATCATGAGGCGGCGCATGTCCGGTACACCGACTTTTCCGTGCAACTGACGGATAATTTTGCGGGGGATCTGCTCAACATCCTGGAAGATGTCAGAATCGAGCAGGCAATCGGCTGGGAGTATCCCGGCTGCATTGCCAACCTCCGTGAACTGACGCGCATCCTGGTTGAACAGCATGGCGCGTTCAGACCGGACCCGTCTCATCCATCCCAGAGTATCCTCGCCTGGATCATGGCCCTGACCCGCATTGCGGTACTCAACCATGATTCGATGCGGCAAACCAGGGACAGCACCGAACCTTTGGTCCGGCAAATCCTTGGGGAGCAGTTCAGCCAGGCGGTAAAGCTTCTGGATCGGACCGGGACACTTCGGTCAACCCGTGAGACGGCGGTGCTTCGAGATGATCTGATGAAGCTCATCCGTAACTCTGCACAGCCAAAACAAACAAATGGCCAATCCCAGACCTCCCAAAGTGCTTCCAGCAGTAACGGTAACACCGGCCAGGGGAGTCAGGATGATAAATCACAACAGAAGAACGCCACGAGCACCAATGGCGGTCAACAGTCGAAAGACGATGGCAAGCAGCAAGCGCCATTACAACCTTCAGGTAATTCTGACAACGGCACATCTTCCGGGCAACAAATACCTGGTCAGCCTGGTGCATCACTCGAAACTGCCCGGCAGGCCATCTCGGAAGCACTGTCCGATAAGAGTATCGGTTCCTACGGAAACGTGGGTGAGAAACTTGCCGAACTGCTCTGTCAGAACGCTACCGAAAGCTCGTTCAACGGGTCAGGGGCAGCAGCACCACGGCTGCCGACCGCCGAACCACTACGAAATGCCAGCGGCTACGATGACATTTCAGCTCTTCGTGTCCATACGGCAGCTCTGCGAGCCCGTCTTCAGGGTCTCGTCCAGGCATCGAAACAGAAACGCTCCACTCCGGCCAGTGTGGGACACCGACTGGATTCCCGTGTTCTGACCCGACTTCGTGTTGGCGACACACGGGTCTTCAACAGGAAAGAGGAAAAACGGGCAGTCAACACGGCGGTCTGCATGCTTCTGGACAGTTCCGGGAGTATGGGCAACTCGACCCTGCTCAACAAGATGGGTATAGCTTCCCGCGCCTGCTTTGTGGCTTCGGAGGCTCTCTACTCCATTCCCGGTGTCCGCACGGCGATTGCGACCTTTAAAGGTTTCGACAATCGAGTTTTCCCCATGGTTGATTTCGGGGAAAAGCCGGATCACAGCAGATTCAATATCACCGGTTCCGGCGGCACCAGGCTTGGCCATGCCCTTTGGTGGGCATGGGGCGAGCTCTGTCTGCGCCGGGAAACACGCAAGATCTGCATCGCCTTCTCCGACGGAGACACCGGCGATGGCCCCGTCACCCAGGCCGCCATCAAGCGGATGCGGGAATCGGGGATTGAGGTAATCGGTATCGGTATCCAGGACACAAGCATCAAACGATACCTGCCCGATAATCATCGGATCATCAAAAACCTCGACCAATTCACACCGGCACTCCTGGAGCTGTTGCGGGAGAAGCTAGTCGGAAAATAATCCATCATCCTGCGGGGAGACACGATACTCCCCGAGGGGGAAGTCTGTCTCCCCGGCTAATAGCAAAGGAGATAGACCATGCCCACAAAAATAACTCTCAACCCCGGCTATGCCGGCGGTGTTTATGTTCTCGACCATGGCGAGTTCTATACTTGCCTGGGCTTCGATGTCGTATTGAAGAAGGCGGCAGCCCTAGCAACAGAACTGAACTCTCCTGAACATTCCCCTGTTCCGACCGAACGCGGCACCATGGAAGCTTATTGCAAGTACGCTGCCCTGGTTGATATAGCCCGTCAGAAGAATATCTCAACCGGATGGCGCTCGCGTGTTGACCTTACAGCCGATCTGATCGGCCTTGAGGGTAAACGCGTGGAGGTCATTGACTGTAACGGGGACTGCCGGCGTTTTATCGTAGGTCGGTCGACCGGGTGGATACCATGCCACCTGGAGATCAAATCCCGGTGCAGTTCCGGAGGCGAAGCTGTCTGGGGGACACCGTTCCGTTCGGTCAAAATAGTTGGAGGTATTGCATGAACATTGATTACATAACAAATCGAAAAACAACAAGAATGCCAATGAAGTCAGTTATCATTGCGGCGAAGGAATTTGGCGTACCGGAACGCTATGCGATCATGCGCCGACTGGCCTTTCTGCAACCGCACATCAAACATCTGGAGCGTGAAATCTGGGGAGCCCAACGGCGGATCGAACGAAGTAAAGATCCACTGATCAAGGCCCTGACCGCATCCTTCATCAAAGACCAGGAGAAGGAGTTGCGGCCTCTGAAGCTGGAGGCAACAGCTCTGCTTAACCATGTCAACGGCAAGGAAGCGGAACCGGTAGCCGGCAAGATCACCCCTGAGATGATCGAGCAGGCCCGGCAGTATCCCATTACCAGTATCATCGACTTCCCAAATGGAAGGCACCGCTGCTGTCCGTTTCATAAGGACCATAATCCCTCAATGGCTCTCTACGATAACCATGTCCATTGCTTTGTCTGCAACCGGTCATGGGATTCGATCAGCGCCACAATGGAGCTGGATGGTGTGAACTTCCGGGAGGCTGTACTGGCGCTCCAGTAACCTGAAACAACAACTATCAACCCTATGGGGGCGGACACTGCCCCTGGGGTGAGTCCGCCCTCACAATTTAGGAGGCGGACATGAATCTCGATCTCTTCGGAGAACCAGTAGTACCGATAACAAAAAGAATCTTCATAAAATCAATCGAAGCCCGTTATCGCAACGAGGTTGTCAGAGATGACGCCCCACAGTGGGTGTCGAAACGATTCACGCAACCTCAGCAGGTATTCGAGATGTTCCGGGATCTCCGCCTGGAGACGAAGGAACATTTTATCGCCCTGCATCTGGACGGCAAGAACCGAATCGTCTGTTTTGACCCTGTATCGATCGGATCGCTCAACCAGGCGATCGTGGCACCTCGTGAAGTTTTCAAAACGGCATGCCTCTCGAATGCGGCAGCCGTTCTTCTCGTGCATAATTTATGTGGAGCTCAACATAAGTTATGTAATGTGAAGTTTTCAGTAATGTGAAGTACCCCCTCTCCGATAGGCTATCCTGAGCCGTTTACCAATGTGTTGTCGTATTTTCTCTCTACATTAATTCAGAGCTCGGTATCCTTCTCTTAGATGCATTCATCCAAGAGAAAGGAGAAAGAACCATGCTTGAGTATTGGTACAAAGAACGGCGGTCATTGGTAGATTTTCGGCGAGGGCCATTAGGCCCATACTTTGATGGATTTGCGGCCCGTATGAAAGAGAGGGGGTATTCGAAAAGCTTGGCAGGGCCAGTTCTTGGACATTGTTGTCTTTTCAACAGTTTTCTTGTCGATCAGGGGATCACTCGCAGCAAAGAGATCACTCCTGCACATTTTGAAGCATTTATTGATGCCTATCTTGCAGATTTCAGAACCACAAGCAGACGTTATGTAGGGAGAGGAGCGGTATGGGGCCACCTGAAACACTTGTTGTCATATTTGGTTGACGAGGGAGCAATTAAACCGGTCGATCCCAAACCGATACCGACCTTGTACCGCTGGGTACTCGACCCATTCCTGCAATATTTACGTGAAGACCGCCAACTCAAGGAGAATACGATTCAGAATAATCGAATTGTGTTGTGCCGGTTTCTCGATGGTCTGGGAGAAAGAGCTACACGCCAGGGTATGAAGATGCTGAAAGCCGAAGATGTCGAAACATATGTCAAACAGCACATCAAGGAAAGTCCGGTGAATCTGCGGAATTTAGCGGGATACCTTCGTGGGCTTCTCCGATTCTGTGCTCGCCAGGGATATGTCGCCAAGGATTTTTCTGGAGTTATCCCCTCGACACCATCATATCGACTGGCCTCCCTGCCCAAGGGGATGGAAGATTCCGACTTGCAACGCATCCTTAACGTCATTCCCAAAGGAACTGCTGTCGGCGCAAGGGATACTGCTATCATGCTGCTCATGATGGCCTACGGAATCCGGGGCATGAGCGTAGTCGAATTGCTTCTGGAGGATATTGACTGGCAACACTCCACCATTCTGATTCGAGCGAGAAAAGCGGGTAAAGAAGTGATACTCCCCCTGCTAGCAGCCGTTGGTGAAGCGATCATCCAATACCTCCATCACCGTCCAGAAACCCGGCTACGAGAAATATTCCTTGGTGTAAAAGCCCCCCACTTCCCGCTCAATAGCCTGGATGTATCAATGACCGTCCGCAAGTACATGAAAATAGCGGGGGTCAAAAAGCCCAAGAGTGGATCAAATACTTTGCGCCATTCCTGGGCTATTCGGGCATTGGCGCAAGATTCACCAATGAAATCCATAGCCGATGTACTGGGACACCGCTGTCTGAACACCACCTTTATCTATGCCAAGGCTGATCTCAAGATGCTTCGTCAAGTGGTCATGCCTTGGCCGAAAGAGAGGTGAAACATGGCAACTTGTGCTTTCCGTAGTCCCGTAGCATCAAGGCTCCAGGATTTTTGGGAGATGCGCGTTGCTCTTGGCCGCAAGGGGGAAGGTGATCATAAAATACTCACCGGCCTTGATCGTTTTCTGATGGGCGAACTCAAACCAGGGCGACCTATTACAGCTGAAATTGCTGATCGCTGGTTCAAGTCCATGGAACATCTGAGTACTGGAACCAGACTCAACCGTATGTCCATATTGCGACTGTTCTGTATGTATCTGAGTCATTTCGATC
>JBAQPK010000551.1:0-6746 GCA_049305715.1 Desulfuromonadaceae bacterium
GAGTTGCTGTAATCGTTGAATCCATGCAGTCCGACGACCACCGCCCTGACGGGACGGTCCTTCGGCAGCCAGCTGCGCAGCGGCAGCAGCGCTCCGTCTCTGGCCGCAAAATTCCCATTCCGGATTCCGGATTCCGCGACCTGTTTCCCCGGGTAATTTACCACCGGTGAGCATGCGGCACCGACAAGCAGGGCGAGTGCCGTCGCGGCGGATATGACGAATGTTCTGATACGGGACATGGTGTGGCCTGTGAGTGAAAAGGAGCAATTACCGGGAATACAAATTACTACACTGACCGGGACATTCACAAGAAGACAATTGAATTATTGCAGACATCAGCCGCGACCGGCATCTCCCCCCCCCTTGACCGCCTTCACCGCATTAAACCCCTTGCATTCCCGGCGCTGCTACATAATACTTGTCAGGTTCAGCTGCAATGACATAGACGAAGGGGCGTTCTGTGAGGGCCGACCGAACTGGGGGTGTGCATGAGTACGTACCACGAATATCTGCAGGAGGCCGTCAGTGCCGCCCGAATCGCCGGACGCTACCAGATGTCCCTCTTTGCCTCATCTCTGGATATAGAGATGAAGGGGGACAAGAATCTGGTGACCGAAGTCGACAGGGAATCGGAACGGCTGATCGTGGAGCATCTGCTCTCCCGCTTTCCCGGCCACGACATCGTTGCCGAGGAGGGTGACTACCCCCGGAAAGGTTCCTCCTGCCGCTGGATCATCGATCCGGTGGACGGCACGACCAACTACGCCCACGGGTATCCCTGGTTCTGCTCTTCGATCGCCCTTGAGCTGGACGGCGAACTGGTCGCCGGGGTGATTCATAACCCGGTGTATGACGAGCTCTTCACGGCAACCAAAGGAGGGGGCGCAGAGCTGAACGGCCGCGCCATATCGGTATCCGCCCGCGCCCCGGTGAAAAATTCGCTGCTCGGCACCGGCTTCCCCTATGACTGTGCAACTGATCCGGCCAACAACTTCGCCAATTTCATCGCCTTCCAGAAGGGTGCCCGGGGAATCCGCCGGGCCGGAGCCGCGGCCCTTGACCTGGCCTATGTGGCCGCCGGGAGGCTGGACGGCTTCTGGGAGCTGAAGCTGAAGGCGTGGGATGTGGCGGCGGGGACCCTGCTGGTCCGGGAAGCGGGGGGAACCGTGACGACCTTCGACGGCTCATCCTACGACGTCTTTAACGACCGGATCGTGGCCAGCAACGGCCGGATCCATGGCGAGATGGTGTCCATGCTGGCCTCGGCCGCCGCCTGCGGTGCTAAGTGAACGTATCAGCCACATCCGGAAAAAAGAATAGATCGAATGCAAAGGTGATACCGTGGGCAATTACAGCGTAGTCGTGCTCGACTTTGAGACCACCGGCCTCTCGCCGAATCACGGCGACCGGCCGATCGAGGTCGGGGCCGTCCTGATCGAGAACAACCGGATCGTGGACCGTTTCCAGAGCCTGATGAACCCCGGGGTGAGAATCAGCCGCTTCATCGAGGAGTATACCGGCATAACCAACCGGATGGTGTGCGATGCCCCTCCAGTCGCCGAGGTCATGGGCAGATTTGCCGCCTTCATGGCCCGGCACCACCTGGTAGCCCACAATGCGAGTTTCGACAGCCGCTTTCTCGACGCCGAACTGCGGCGGATCAACCGGCAGCGGAGCCGGGAGTTCGCCTGCTCCCTGCTGGTTTCGCGCCGGGTCTATCCGGAAGCCCCGGGGCACAGCCTGGAATCACTCGTTCGCTACAGGAACCTCGTGACTTCGGGGGGGCACCACCGGGCACTTGCCGATGCCGAGATGACGGGGCACCTCTGGATCGGCATGGTGAATGACCTGAAAGCCGGGTATCGGCTGTCTCGGGTCCCCTTCGAACTGATGCGTCAGCTGTCAAAGGTTTCGAGAGCCGCCGCACCTGCTTTTTTACAGCGTGCCGCGGAGAGGGAAGGAGAGGCGGTCGGCTGACCGGAGGCGGCTTTTTTGTTGACCGTCATGGACGGGTACCGGTATATTCACCCGTCAGCATTGGAAGAACAGGCATGGTGAATTTTCGATTTCCCCCCGGCTTCGCACCAGGTAAAAACTGCGGCTTGCGATATTTTCGCAGGCCGCTGCCGTCTTGGCTGGCCGCTTCCCAATAAAATCCGCGAGAGATTTTCCTATGACCGATACAATCGACGCGCTGTTTCCAGAAGAAGATCAGATCCCCGAACAGTACCGCATCCTGCAGCCGATCAGGCAGGATCGCTACCTGATTGACGGCGAGCTGCGATCCTGGGATGGTCCGCTGCAGGAGATTCATTCGCCGGTCCGGGTACGTTCCGCCGCGGGAAACCGGCAGAAGCTGGTCGGAAAAGCCCCGCAGCTGACCGGGGCGGCGGCGCTTGAGGCGCTGGCTGTCGCGGTGCGGGCCTATTCGAACGGCCGCGGTGTCTGGCCGACGATGCCGGTCAGCGAGCGGATCAAGAGCGTGCAGCGCTTTACTGCTGCCATGCTGGAGAAGCGGACGGAGATCGTGACCCTCCTGCAGTGGGAGATCGGCAAATCCCGTCAGGAGGCGGAGCGCGAGTTCGACCGGACGATCACCTATATTCGCGAAACGCTCGAAGCGGTGAAGGAGCTGGATCGTTCGGCGTCCCGCTTCGTCATTCAGCAGGGAATCATCGGCCAGATCCGCCGCGCCCCCCTGGGGGTGGTGCTCTGCATGGGACCCTACAACTTTCCCCTTTACGAGACCTTTACGACCCTGATCCCGGCGCTGGTGATGGGGAATACGATCCTGCTGAAGCCCCCCCGCTTCGGCATCCTGATCTTCGGCCCTTTGCTGGAGGCGCTCCGCGATTCGTTTCCTGCCGGTGTCGTCAATACGGTCTACGGCGAAGGCGAGGTTGTCGTCCCCCCGCTGATGGCCTCCGGCCAGGTGGACGTGCTCGGTTTTATCGGCACCCACCGGGTAGCCGATGCGCTCCGTGCAATTCACCCCCGGCCGCACCGGCTCCGCTGCGTGCTGGGACTTGATGCCAAAAATCCGGCGGTGGTACTCCCGGATGCCGACCTTGAGCTGACGGTGGCCGAATGCATCAGGGGAAGCCTTACCTACAACGGCCAGCGCTGCACTGCACTGAAGATCATGTTCGTGCACCGTTCGATCGTCGGTGAATTCCTGGAGCGGATGTCCGCCGGGATCAGCGCCCTCAAGTGCGGCATGCCGTGGGAGGAGGGGGTCACGATTACGCCGCTCCCCGAATCGGAAAAGCCGGCCTATCTGGAAGGACTGGTGGGGGATGCCCTGTCCCTCGGCGCCCGGGTCGTGAACCCCGGCGGCGGCGCCGTCAGTGGCTCGTTCTTCTACCCGGCGCTGCTCTGCCCGGTGACTCCCGCGATGCGGGTCTACAGCGAGGAGCAGTTCGGGCCGGTCATCCCGGTTGTCCCGTTTGACGATATCCGTGAGCCGATCGAGTATGTCGTCGCCTCGAACTACGGCCAGCAGGCCAGCATCTTCGGGCAGAATACCGACCTGCTCGCCCAGTTGGTCGATGCGCTGGTCAACCAGGTCTGCCGCATCAACATCAACAGCCAGTGTCAGCGGAGTCCGGACAGCTTTCCGTTCAACGGTCGCAAAAACTCCGCCGACGGGACCCAGTCGGTCCCCGATGCCCTGCGGATCTTTTCCATCAGAATCGTGGTGGCGGCGCGGGAGACCGAGGCAAACAGGGAGATCATCTCCGGCATCGTGCGGGAGAGGAAATCTCATTTTCTTTCAACCGATTACCTGCTGTAAGCTGATGTATCGGAGCAACTGATATGAATACAGGTCTCAAGGAAAAAACAGACAGACTCCGCGCGATTCTGGCCGGCATGGGAGGCTGCGTGATCGGCTTTTCGGGCGGGGTCGATTCGACGCTGCTCTTTGCGGTGGCGGCGGAACTGCTGGGAGATCGGGCGCTGGCGGTTACGGCCACGTCGCAGACCTATCCGGAGCGGGAACTGAAGGAGGCGCGCGAACTGGCCGATCGCATCGGCGGCCGGCACCTGGTGATCGTGTCGGAGGAGCTGGATATCCCCGAGTTTCGGGACAATCCGCGCAACCGCTGCTATTACTGCAAGAAGGAGCTGTTCGGCAAGCTGAGGGAGGTCGCCGACCGGGAAGGGCTTGAATGTGTGCTGGACGGCACCAACGTTGATGATGCGGGGGACCACCGCCCGGGACGGACCGCAGCGGCAGAGCTGCAGGTGCGCAGCCCGCTGGAGGAAGCCGGATTCACGAAGCAGGATATCCGCGACCTGTCCCGCGACATGGGGCTGGCGACCTGGGACAAGCCGGCCTTTGCCTGTCTTTCCAGCCGTTTCCCCTATGGCACCGCCATTACTCCCGCGCGGGTCGGCCAGGTCGGCCGTGCCGAAGAGTCACTGCGGGGTCTGGGGTTCCGCACGCTGCGGGTGCGCTATCACGGGAGCGTCGCCAGGATCGAGCTTGGTGAGGACGAATTCGAGCGGGCGGCCGGGATCCACCGGGATGAAGTCGTCAGGCTGGTGAAAGCGGCCGGGTTCACCTACGTGGCGCTCGATCTGCAGGGGTATCGTACCGGTGCCATGAATGAAGAATCGTCCTGATTGTATTCCCTGTCATAAAATATCCTAGAGGAAATATTCAATGGAAATTGTAATCATGCTGTTTGTCCTCGTGGGTGGTTCCATAGCCTTCTCCGCCTGGAAGAAAAATAAATCACCCGGTAATTCCCTGGCTGTTGACAGGCATGGTGACCCTGATGCTGCCTCTTCTGTTCGTACATGCCTTGCGTGCGGGCACGACGGGGAAATGAAAACATGGATTTCCAATTACACTGTTCCCAAATGTATTACCGTGGCAGGGTTCCTGTTGGGGTACATACCCGGACTGGTTTTTGTCCTGCTGTACTGGGGTAAATTTAAATGCCCGCGGTGCGGAGCGATCGGCAAAAACCAACCGATAAGAGCCTAAAATCCAGCATTTACCACCAAACCATTAATAATAACATTAAATAATAACCCGTAGGCCACGTCAGACAAAAACCGAAGTGATCTACCTGTATCCACCCCATCATTATCCGGTTTCATGTGACCGGCAATCACCCCCCAGGTGCACCCTGCCATGACCAGACTCCCGATCGACGACATCCTCCCCGCCCTGCTTCATGCCGTGCGGGCTCACCAGAGCATCATCCTTCATGCCCCGCCCGGTGCGGGCAAAACCACGCGCGTCCCGCTGGCCCTGCTTGACGTTATCCCTCCAGGCTCCGGCCGCATACTCATGCTGGAGCCCCGGCGGATTGCGGCGGTGTCGGCTGCGCGCTGGATGGCGGGCATTCTCGGCGAAGAGGTTGGCGGGACGGTCGGCTACTGCATCCGCTTCGAAAGCTGCGTTTCCAAAGCTACCCGGATCGAGGTGGTGACGGAGGGGATCTTGACCCGCCGGATCCAGGGAAATCCCGGCCTTGGCGGCGTGGCGCTGGTCATTTTTGACGAGTTTCATGAACGGAGCATCCATGCCGATCTCGGGCTGGCCCTTTCCCGTGAGGTGCAGCAGCTCCGCCCCGATCTCAAGATTATCGTCATGTCCGCAACGCTCGACCTGGGGCCGCTCTCCCGGCTCCTTGACAACGCCCCGGTGATCGGTTCGGAAGGGCGCATGTTCCCGGTTGACCTGAAATATCTCGACGACACGGGGGGAGCGCGCCTGTCACAGCGGATGGCCGCGGCTGTTGTCCGGGCGCTGAATGAAACGGAAGGAGACATACTGGCGTTTCTGCCCGGATCCGGCGAAATCCGTGCCTGCGCGGCCGAGTTGGCAGGATCGGGAGCTGTTGGTCGGAATGTCACCATCTGCCAGCTGTACGGCGATCTGCCGGTCGCCGAGCAGCAGAGAGTCATCCAGGCCGGTCCGCAGCGAAAGATAGTCCTGGCCACCAGCATCGCCGAAACAAGCCTGACGATAGAAGGGGTCCGGACAGTTATCGATTCCGGCGTATCGCGGCGGCTGCAGTACGATCCGGGCAACGGCCTGAACCGTCTGGTCACCGTCCGCGAGTCCCGTGCCTCGGCCGAGCAGCGTGCCGGGAGGGCGGGGCGCACCGCGCCCGGAGTCTGCTACCGTCTCTACTCGTCGCACACGCTTCATGCGATGGCGCCGCACACGCCGCCCGAGATCACCGTCACCGACCTGTCGCAGCTTCTGCTGGAGCTGGCGGCGTGGGGGGTCTCCGATCCACTACAGCTCGGATGGCTGGACGCGCCCCCTCCTGCGGCGCTGGAGTCGGCCCGCCGCCTCCTTGTCGAGCTGGACCTGTTTGATGAATCCGGACGGATCACGACACGTGGCCGTGAAGTCGTGCGGATGCCGCTTCATCCCCGCCTCGGCAGACTGATGCTCCGCTCGCGGGAGCTGGGCTGCCCGGGTTGCGGGTGTCTGGTTGCGGCGCTTCTTTCGGAACGGGATCTGTTCCGCTCCGCTGCCGGCGGGGGACCGCCGCAGGTTTGCTCCTCCGACATTGCCGAGCGCCTGGAGGCGCTTGGCAGCTGGCGGGCAACGGGGCGGAACGACCGCTGCATGGACCTGTCGGCCGTAAAAAACGTGGAACGGGTAGCCCGCCAGCTGCGCCGCCTGATGGCCGTTTCCGGAGCAGCAGAAGAGCCCTGTGATGATCTCCGCATGTCCCGGCTGCTGCTGGCGGCGTATCCCGACCGCTGTGCACGGC
>JBAQPK010000552.1:0-2356 GCA_049305715.1 Desulfuromonadaceae bacterium
TTGAAAAGGGGTTCCCGTGCTTGACGTGCCACCGCCCGTGGTCCGCCCGCGCCCCTTTTCTATCGAGAGAAGGGGCTTTTTGTATTGATATTTTCAGAAAAGGAATGTGCGTGATTAGTATTCTCGCTGTTCGGCTATAAGGCACAATACTCAGGTATGTCATCAAACAACGGAGGCTGCATGAACACAAAACAGATTCTGACCCGTATCACGACACTCGCCGTTACATGTGCAATTCTCATCTGGGGAACAGCAGCCCTGGCCGCCTCGAAATCGGTCATTCTGGCTACTACCACCAGCACTCAGGATTCGGGGCTGCTGGATGTTCTGGTGCCGCTGTTCGAGAAGGAAAGCGGCTTTCAGGTCAAGACCATTTCGGTCGGTTCCGGCCAGGCCATGAAGATGGGGGAAAGGGGGGAGGCCGATGTATTGCTGGTACACTCACCCGATGCCGAGAAGAAATTCATGGCTGAAGGTTTCGGCATCAGCCGTCGTCTGGTGATGCACAACGACTTCATCATCGTCGGTCCGGCCGCTGACCCGGCCAAAATCAAGGGGGCCAAAGCCGCCGATGCACTGAAACGCATCGCCCAGTCTGGCGCTATTTTTGTCTCCCGCGGCGACAATTCCGGCACCCACGCCAAGGAGAAAGGGCTCTGGAAGGGGGCTGCAGTAAATCCGGAGGGGCAGCAGTGGTACCAGCAGACCGGCCTCGGGATGGGGCAGACCCTGAGCGTGGCTGCTGAAAAGAAGGGGTATACATTGACTGACCGTGCCACCTACCTGTCGCTGAAAAAGGGGCTTGGGCTTGAAATTATCGTGGAGGGTGACAGTAAACTGCTCAATATCTATCATGTTATCGAGCTCAATTCGGTCAAGTGGCCCAAGGTGAATGTTCAGGGGGGTAAGGCCTTTGCCGATTTCATGGTAGCGAAGAAAACTCAGGAGATTATCGGCCGCTTCGGAGTGGATAAATTTGGCGCACCGCTGTTCTTCCCCGATGCCGGCAGAAAACCGGGTGATCTGGGACTGTAATGGGTCGGGTATTGAAAGCGGGTTGCGGTGACGACTCTGCGATAGATAAAACTTTCCGGTTTTGCTCGGGTGCGGTATCATCATCCGGGAGGTACAAAGAGATGAAACTGTATTTTCAAGACCTGACCATCGGGCGCATCGGCATTGCGGAAGAGGGCGGCAGCATAACGAATCTTTATTTCGAAACGGACGCGATCCCGCAGGACGCAGAGGTGTGCGAAACAGAGGTCATCAGGGAGGCCTTCAGGCAGCTGGAAGCGTATTTTGCCGGTGATCTGAAGTCGTTTACCGTGCCGGTCGCCCCTCGCGGCACGGCTTTCATGCGTGAGGTGTGGGAGATTCTCCGCGGGATTCCGTACGGGGAAACCGCCAGCTACAAGGAGATTGCCGTCGCGGCGGGAAATCCGAAGGCTTTTCGCGCGGTGGGACTGGCGAACAACAGGAATCCTGTTCCGCTGTTTATCCCCTGCCACAGAATCATCGGTTCCGATGGAAAGATGGTGGGATACCGTGGCGGGCTGGATATTAAACGGAAACTGCTGGAACTTGAAAAGAAAGGAGTTGTTGTCAAAGGCGGACATCGATGGCCCGCGCAAAGCTCTTGATGTGGCGACGGGTGAGTGTGTTGTTGATCAGAGGGATGGTGCCGGGGACGGACACCCTCATCCAAAACATCACCCGATCCTGCTGAATATAAGTTCCATGCAGAGTTCAGGAGACTCAGTTCCACTTTTTAGATGCAACTCAGCACTTTCCGGCGGTTCATAGAGGCTGTCGATGCCGGTGAAGTTCTTCAATTCACCGCGTCTGGCCTTTGCATACAGCCCCTTCGGGTCGCGTCGTTCACACTCCTCAAGCGAGGTATCGACAAAAACCTCAATGAACTCGCCATCTGTAAACAGCTCCCGCGCCATCCGGCGTTCAGACCTGAAGGGCGATATGAATGAAACCAGGACAATCAACCCCGCATCCACCATTAGACGGGCTACTTCAGCAATTCTGCGGATGTTTTCCACCCGGTCGGCCTCGGTAAAACCCAGATCCCGGTTCAGGCCATGGCGTACATTGTCGCCATCGAGGATGAATGTGTGACGTCCTTCGGCATGGAGGCGCTTTTCCAGAAGGTTTGCTATCGTTGACTTGCCCGAACCGGACAGCCCGGTAAACCAGATACAGCGCGGAGTCTGGTTCTTGAGTTGCGCCCTGGCCTCCCTGTCTACCTCCAGCGCCTGCCAGTGAATATTGTCGGCACGCCTCAGTGCAAAGTTTATCATCCCCGCCCCAACCGTTTCGAGAGAAAGCTTATCGATCAGGATAAACC
>JBAQPK010000553.1:0-1524 GCA_049305715.1 Desulfuromonadaceae bacterium
ATCCATGATAGAACTGCTGGAACCGACTGCAGAAGACAGTCCGGTGGCAACGTTCATCGAGAAAAACGGCCCCGGCATTCACCACATAGCCTACGAAGTCGCCGACATCGAGGTTGCAATCGCAAAACTGCGTGCCGACGGTGCCCGCATGATCGATGAGAGACCGCGTCACGGCGCGCACGGCACCCGCATCGCCTTTATTCACCCAAAGAGCAGTAACGGTGTGCTGACGGAATTGTGCCAGGCAGGGCACTGAAGTGGCAGGATATGTATAAAATAATGCATCGTTCTATTTTTACGACTGTTTTGATGTTTACAGTGAATTTTAGTTGACATTCGTTTGATTTGTTGTATATTTTGCGCATCTAAATAAAACAAGTACTGAAACAAGCGAACCGAAAAGTAGCTAACCGATTATAAAAACTGAGAACCAGCATCTGCTGGCAGCGAAGACCGGGAGCGAAACAAACTGTGGACGTTTCAGAAAAAAATATTTGCGTAGTCATTATTATACCCTTAAGCATCCGTTTCTGACTGGATGCTTAAGGGTATTTGTCTTTGAGAGCCTTTTGATTCTGATGGCGTAAGTTGTTTGAGAGGTTCAGGCCAAATTTACTCCGAAAGGTGGTGATCTACGGCATCAAGCTAATCCGAAAGTATGTTATCCGCAGTTGTACAAGCATCTAATCATAATAAATGGAGGAACACACATGGATTTCAAAAAAACAGTAGCAATTGCAGCAGCAGCTGGCGCACTGGCAGCGATCTCAGTACCGGCGATGGCATTGGAGAACGAGTTCCACGGCATGTACAAAGTCTTTGGATACCAGTCGAATTTCTTTAACGGAGCTACTCAGGGGTTCAGTGCAGACCCGAAATCAGGTTTTTATGCCGAGCAGCGCGCCCGTTTGCAGTACACGGCAAAAGCCAATGCCGACCTGAAGCTGGTAACTCACTTCGAGTTGGACAGCCGCTTCGGTGGTAAAGCTACTCCAACTGGTGCAATTACATCTACAAACGCAGGCTATTTGGGGACAGCTACCGGCAATGATGCCGGTAACATCGATGCCGACCAGTTGACGCTTGAAACAAAAAGCATTTACCTCGACTTTAACTGCCCGATCACCGGCACCAATGTCAAGGCAGGCCTCCAGCCGTGGGCCGATTCATATCAGAGCCTGTTTTTGCTTGCTGATATGACCGGTGCTAATGCAACCAAGAAATTCGGGCCGGCTACCGGTTCACTCGCTTGGTTCCGCTTTGATGACAATACCGCCACTGCCGCTCAAGTCGGCAAGCTGACTGCGGATCTTCTCGTTGTTGACGGCAAGTACGCGATCAACAAAGACATGACGGTCGGCGCTTCCTACTACAACATCCAGAATGATACGGGCTTGACAGCTACGGCAGCTTTTGAAATGCTCCACATGGTCGGTGTGAATGCCGACATCAAGGTTGGACCTGCCAGCATCAAGCCGTTTGCTGCCTTCCAGTTTGGCGACAGAACCGCTGCAACCCCTACAG
>JBAQPK010000554.1:0-1629 GCA_049305715.1 Desulfuromonadaceae bacterium
CTGTAAACGGTGCCGATACCGCTCCATTGGTCGGAAAACCCGGCCGACTCATCCACCGGTGGTTTAAGGAAAGAAGCTTCCAGCGCTTCGTTGACACGCCGTTCAAGCTGTTCCAGCTCTTCCGGAGAGATCCCGGCGTCTTCCGTCAGAAAAGCCGCGTAGATGCGGTTTACCGGGGGGCGGTCGGCAATCTGCTGATACATTTTCGGCTGGGTGAACGCCGGTTCATCCCCCTCGTTATGGCCGTGGCGGCGGTAGCAGATCAGTTCAATGACAACATCACGGCCAAATGTCCGGCGATATTCCATCGCAAGATCGACAACATGCAGCGCCGACTCCGGAGATTCTCCCTGGACATGGAAAATCGGGCAGGAAAGCATCCTGGCAAC
This sequence comes from Desulfuromonadaceae bacterium, assembly GCA_049305715.1. GTDB lineage: Bacteria > Desulfobacterota > Desulfuromonadia > Geobacterales > Pseudopelobacteraceae > JACRCG01. The sequence goes on from JBAQPK010000554.1 coordinate 390, forward strand.
ATCCGTGGCATAACTGGTGGAGCGGGCATCCCTGGGAAGAGTCGTGAAACCGATCTGATTGTTAAGTACAATATGAATCGTCCCGCCGGTGCCGTAACCGTCCAGTTGGGACATATTCAGGACCTCCATGACGCTCCCCTGCCCTGCAAAAGCGGCATCCCCATGAATCAGAACCGGAAGCACCCGTCCGTTGCCGTCGGCTCCGTATCGGTCCTGCCTGGCGCGGCATTTACCCTCGACCACCGCATTCACCGCTTCGAGGTGACTCGGGTTTGCGGCAATTGTCACATGAACCTGGTTGCCATCGACATCAATATCACACGAATGTCCCTTGTGATATTTCACATCGCCGTCACCCAGAAATCCGGGCAAACCGTTGTCCTGAAACTCTGCAAAAAGGGATTCATACGGCTTGCGCAAAATATGCGTCAGTACGTTCAATCTGCCGCGGTGCGACATCCCCATCACGACATCGCTGATGCCGGATTCCGGACAACGGTGGACAATCCGGTCAAGAACCGGAATCAGAACTTCTCCCCCTTCAAGTGAAAAACGCTTCTGACCGATAAACCTGCGATGCAGAAACTGCTCAAAAAAAGCGGCTTCATGGAGTTTTTCCAGAATGTGCAGTTTCTCCGCCGCCGAAAAATCGGGATGATTTCGACACGGTTCCATCCGGTCGATCAGCCACTGCCGTTCATCCGGTTCCTGAATATGCATGAATTCAACACCCGTTTCCCGGCAATAGGTCTCACGCATGGTTTCCAGAACCTCACGGAGCGTTGCGCGCGGCTTCAGAAAGCGGCGACAGGCAAAGGTGGTATCGAGATCGTTTGCATCAAGTCCGAAGGTGGAGAGTTCGAGCAGGGGGTGGAAAAGCTGACAGGGGGAGAGTGGATCGGTACATGCGAGGAGATGGCCGATGGAGCGATAGCGATAGAGGAGTGACTGGACACCGGACAGCTTCAGTGCCGCCTGTTCGTCAAAGCCGGCAGCGCTGCCCGGCACACGATCAGACCCGAGTTCAAAACCGGAAAAGAAGAGCCGCCATTCTTCCGGCACGGAATCGGCTGAACGCTGCCAGTCGCGGTACAGCGCATCAAGCCATTCTCCCGACATGGCGGCCAGAAAATTTCCATCCATCAGGACATCTCCGTTATCGCGGAATCCATCTTTACGTTATCGCCTTATTCAGGAGGTCGCGTACCGTAACCCCTTCAAGGCATGCTTTGCTCCCGTC
>JBAQPK010000555.1:0-7113 GCA_049305715.1 Desulfuromonadaceae bacterium
GAACAGGAACTCTTCCAGATAGCGCCGCGCCGGCGTCAGCAGCAGATCTCCCGCAGCGGCCAGCCCGCCGGAAAGGAAGATCGCTTCAGGGCCCGTATGAGCGACGGCATCGGCAAGCTTCATTCCCAGGATCCGGGCCGTCGTATCAAAGGCCGCCGCTGCAATTGAATCCCCCCCGCAGGCCGCATCAAAGATCTGTTTTGATGTCAGGTCATTGAAGCTCACGTTTCGTAAGCGACTGGGCTCCCGCCGCTGCGCCAGCAGTTCCATAACGGTCCGACAGAGGCCGGCGGCGGAAACGTATGTTTCCAGGCACCCCCGTTTCCCGCAGGCACAGTGCCGCCCCCCGGGATCGACTGTCGTATGTCCGAGTTCGCCGGCAAAACCGTCGGCGCCGTACAGCAGTTCGCCATTGACGATGATGCCGCTCCCGAGGCCGGTTCCCAGCGTGATGACGATGGCGTGCTTCATTCCCCGTGCGCCGCCGAACAGCAGCTCCCCGAGTGCGGCGGCGTTGGCATCATTGGTGACCGCAACCGGCAGATCGTACCGCTGCCGGAACAGCTCCGCCAGATTGACCGACGCTCCCCAGTTCAGATTGACCGGATTTTCGACGGTTCCCCGATGATAGTTTGCATTGGGCGCTCCGATGCCGATTCCTGAAATGTCCGTGTGCGGCGGGAGTGCCGTGCGCAGCTTCAGGATAGCGTCATAAAGGCGTGAAACCAGGGAAGGCGCCGGCTGATCGGCCAGCGTATCCAGAACCGCTTCGCATACCAGCCTGCCGTGGCGATCAACAAAGCCGAAGGAAGTGGTCGTTCCACCGATATCTATTCCGAGAACAACAGTATCTGTCCGCATGCACGCTCCTAACACCCGCTAAACAACCGTCAGGTTATAGCCCTTGCCTTCCAGATAACCGACAATATCTTTGATATGCTCGTAGCCGCGCGTTTCCAGCTCCAGGGAGACATCCGTTCTGCCGATCGCCAGAGATTTCGAGCGCCGGTCATGGGTAATGTGAAAGATATTGGCGCGGGTGGCGGCGATATCTTCAGCCAGGGTTGCCAGCGCCCCGGGGTGATCGTCAAGCTCTACGACCAGCCGTACGTAGCGGCCTCCTGCAATCAGCCCCCGTTCGACGACCAGTGAAATGGTCCTGACGTCGATATTGCCCCCGGAGAGCAGACAGACCGTCTTCCCTTTGAGCTTCGGGATCCGGTGATTTATGACCGCCGCCAGGGTTGCCGCTCCGGCGCCTTCGACCAGCATCTTGGTCTTCTCCAGCAGCGAGACGATCGCCAGGGCGATATCCTCTTCCTCCACCTGAACTATTTCATCGACCAGGTCGCAGATCACTGGGACAGTAAGCGATCCGGGCAGTTTCACGGCGATGCCGTCAGCAAGGGTGACGCGTACCGGCTGTTCGATCGGCATGCCGGCCGCAAAGGAGGCTGACATGGAGGGAGCCGCGCTCGATTCGACCCCGATAATCCGGATATGGGGTGCCCGCGCGCGCAGCGCCGCGGCCATGCCGGCTATCAGTCCGCCGCCGCCGACCGGTATGATGACGGTGCGGAGGTCAGGGAGCTCTTCCAGTATCTCGAGAGCGATGGTTCCCTGTCCCGCCATGACCAGTTCATCATCAAAAGGGTGCACAAACAGCGCACCGCTTTTCTGCTGTGCGGCAACAGCTGCCGCACAGGCCTCATCGAAATTTCTGCCGGTCAGCACCACATTCGCACCATAGTCGCGTGTGGCCTGAACTTTCTGGGGTGGGGTGATCTCGGGCATATATACGGTTGCGGCGACACTCAGCAGATCGGCGGAAAAAGCTACTCCCTGGGCATGGTTGCCGGCCGATGCGGTTATGACGCCATGGCTCAACTTCTCCCGTGGCTGCGAGGTCATGAAGTTGAGTGCCCCCCTGATCTTGAAAGAACCGGTTCTCTGGAGGTTTTCACACTTGAAATAGAGGGGGATTCCGAAATGTTCGCTGTAATAGTGCGAATAGATCAGCTCGGTGTGCCTGACACGCTTTTTGAGGCGATCATACGCGTCTGAAATAAGATCGGTAAGCTCCATTTCGGTGTGCTCCTCAAGAGATAATGGGGGATACTAGCAGAAGGGCCGGCACCGGTCAAACATACTTGGCAAGGCGGCGGTTTGCTGATACAGTCCGTCAACACTTTTTCAGGAGGAAACATGGACACGATTCATCACCGACTCATCATTCTAGGCGCCGGCCCGGCCGGCTATACCGCCGCCATCTACGCGGCACGCGCCAATCTCAGCCCGGTATTGATCACGGGACTGCAGCCGGGCGGCCAGTTGACAACCACTACTGAAGTCGATAACTGGCCGGGCGACCACGCGGGGGTCGAGGGGCCGGAATTGATGGAACGGATGCGCCTCCACGCCGAACGCTTCGACACACAGATGATTTATGATCATATCAAGCGGACCGACCTGACGCAGCGCCCGTTCACCCTGGAAGGGGACTCGGCGGTTTACAGTTGCGATGCATTGATCATCGCCACCGGAGCAACCGCCAAGTATCTGGGGCTCCCGTCTGAGGAACAGTTCAAGGGCAAGGGTGTCTCGGGCTGCGCCACCTGTGACGGTTTTTTCTACCGCGGCAAGGACGTGGCCGTCATCGGCGGCGGCAGTACCGCGGTCGAGGAGGCTCTGTATCTTTCAAATATTGCGCGGCATGTGACGATCGTGCATCGCCGCGAAGAATTCCGGGCCGAAAAGGTGCTGGCGGACCGGCTGATAGAGAAGACCAAGGGGGGGAACATCACCATCGAATGGAACCACCAGCTCGATGAGGTGCTGGGTGATGAAAGCGGCGTGACCGGCATGCGCATCCGCCACCGGAGCGGCTCCACCAAGGAGCTGGCACTGCACGGGGTATTCATCGCCATCGGTCACTCGCCGAACACGACGATCTTCGAGGGGCAGCTGGAAATGCTGGATGGGTATATCCGCACGAAATGCGGGGGGCTCGAGGTAGACCTGACCGCCACCAGCATCAAGGGGGTCTTCGCCGCCGGTGATGTGCAGGATTTTACCTACCGCCAGGCGATCACGTCAGCCGGCACCGGCTGCATGGCTGCCAAGGACGCAGAGCGCTATCTGGATACGCTGGAGAGCTAGGGAGGGAGGATACTCAGTGGCAGACGAGACGGATGATCTGGAAAAGCTCCTTGCGGAAGTCCGCAAGACCATCTCCGACAACAAACAGTTTCTTGAAAAGCTCGTGGATGAAGCGATTGAAGTTGATTCAGAGGACGACCCGGACGCTGCATCAGGTGAAGGGAGTTTCGAAGAATTATAAATAATGGTGTTCAATTGAAGATGGAATGAAAAAGCCCCCGGAGGATGTCTCCGGGGGCTTTTTTCGGTCAGTGTTTCTTAGGTTCGTGCGTTCCCTGTTTCCCTTCGCCGGGAACATCATGCCCACCGGCGGAGTGGCAATCGCTGCAGTTGGTTTTATAGAGTTCATTACCGATATCAACCGGGTGAATGAATTCGGTTACGCGCGTTCCAGCCGGAATGTTCTCCTGGGTCTGCCCCATGACGTCGTGGCATACCTTGCAGTCCTTGGAGATTACCTTGCCGTCGGCGGTCTTGTGCTTGTCGTCGTGGCAGCGGAAACAGCCGGGGGTATAGAAGTGACCGATGTAGTTCGGGTACGTATTCCACTTGACCTTCATCGCCGGGAAATAGTTCCGTTCGTAAATATCCTTCACACGGTCAACGGCCTGGTTGATGGCCGCACCCTTCTCCTGCGCAACTTTAGGGTAGTTTTTGGCATAATAGGCCGGAATTTCTTTGGTTATTGTCGCAAGGGCCTCTTCTTTGTTCTTGTATGCCCGTTCGAGGATTTCGACGGCCACTTTTTTGATGAACGGCAGTGAACGGTCGATGCGGTTTGAGACGAAATTCAAGTCCATTTCTTCACCAGGAGAGTGATAGATGTGGGTCGGACGGTTGTGGCAGTCGGTACAGTCCATCAATCGTTTATTCCCTTTTGCGATCTCTTCCTTGGTGAGCGGATTTTCTATGTTTGAGAACTCGGTGAGTTTGCCGTCCTTGTCCTTGACTGCTACATAGGGGATGTCGAGTCTCTTCTTGTCACGGGCGATAAAGGTGACCTCTTTACCAATATGCCAATGAATGCCGCTGGTGTTTGGCGCCTTCGGGTTGCCGCCGATGTGGATCAGCATATCGATGCTGCGCGGCGTATTCTCCTCGTTGGGAGCGTAATGGTTGAAAATCTTTTGACGGCCAACGTAAAACTTTTCCGGCCAGTGGCAATGTTCGCAGGTTTCCCGCGCCGGGCGGAGGTTGTCAATGGGTGTTTCGATGGTTTCTGGATAGGTGTGGAACAACACGGCGTAGAGCTGACGCATGCCGGAGATTTTAGCTTTTACATACCATGCGGCGCCGGGACCGACGTGGCACTCAACGCATTTTACCTTGGCGTGTGGTGAGTTGCTCCACGCGGTGTGCTCGGGCTCCATTACCACATGACAGACCTCGCCGCAAAAAACGGTCGATTCGGTGAATTCAAAGCCCTTGATGGAGGCGATGGCCACGATAACGACGAAAACCACGCTTGCCAGGATAAAGAAGATGAACAGGTGGCGACGGTGCGGATCATTGAGGTCGAGCCGGGGAAACTGCGGTATCTCCTCGTCAAGGGATGCCATCCCCTCGATAGCGGCTTTTCGCCGTTCGTTGCGTACGCGCCAGGCTCCGAACGGGACCAGCAGCAATCCGAAGATCAGCATTCCCGGGAACATGAAGTAGGTCATGAGTCCCAGGTAGGCATGTTCAACGCCGGTAATTACCTCAAAAGCGAAAAAAACCACGATGAGCGCGGCTGCGGTCACGGCCAGGAGCATCCCGATGAGGCTGATCAGGTTCCAAGCATATCCAGCTGTTTTGCGTATTGCCATAATGAAATACTCCTTGATGGTGATAATTGACTTCTGTATGCCACCTTTGAAAATAATGCATGAAAGCGAGAGAATTTACACTGCCGTGGTATACTTTGTCAAACATTTATGGACGTGCGTGCTGCGCGGCAGCATGTCGCGGACAAAAGGCAGGATACAGGAATCTTTTGTTGACAACAATGATCAAGACATCTAAGTTTAACACCGTTATATTTGTTCGTGTCACCTTGAAAAGTTTTTTCCGTAGCTGAAAATACCCATCAACCGCTTAGATACGGAGGTGTACAGTTGAAAAATCATGTTTGGAGACCGTTATTCATAGTTCTTGCAATCGTCGGTGTAATCGTGCTGGCTAGAACGCTGTTAGTGCCTGACGACTTTGGCGCTCATGAACGAGGGTACATGTACGGTTGGCACCGCAAGTCCAACGAGGCGGAATGGAAGGCGTACCCGGTCAAGTACAGGACCGCCAAGGTATGTGCGGAATGTCATAAGGACAAGTTTGACGACATTAAGGACTCCGCTCATGGTTCAATTGGCTGCGAGAACTGTCATGGTCCCAATTATGATCACCCGAAAGATCCGGTGGGCCTGAAAATTGATCGCAGCCGCGCACTTTGTATCCGCTGCCATGCCTATCTCCCCTACAAAGAGAGTGCACGGGCGAAAATCCCCGGCATCGATCCTGAGAAGCATTATCCCCAGGCGGTATGCATCATGTGCCACTATCCCCATAACCCTGCAAAGTCGAATCCGAAGCATCGGAAACCGGAGGTACCGTCATGATAAACCGCCGAGAATTCTGCAAGAAAGCGATGATTATAGCCGGCGGGATTGCCCTGCCGCTCACGGCTTTCGAGGTGTTTAATCCGAAGAGACTGCTTGCCGAGAAGGACGGCAAGGGCAAGGTGCGGTGGGTTTTCCTGGTGGATGTTCACAAGTGTGTCGGCTGCGGATTATGCGTCAAGGCCTGCAAGATCGAAAATGATGTTGCCTGGGATGCCAATGCTACCAGAACCTGGGTGGAACGCTACGTGGTAACCAAGGATGGACATACGTACATCGATTCACCCAAGGGCGCCCGGGACGGCTTCACCACCCAGAAGATCAATCAGGCACACGCCGGGCTCAAGGAGATCAAGCCGGAAGAGATCTCCAAGGGTTTCTTTGTTCCCAAACTCTGCAACCATTGCGAAAATCCTCCCTGTGTCCAGGTCTGTCCGGTCGGGGCCACCTACCAGACCCAGGACGGCGTGGTGCTGGTAGACCGCACATGGTGCATCGGCTGCGGCTACTGTGTCATGGGCTGCCCCTACGGGGTGCGCTACTTCCACCCGGAGCTGCATGTCGCCGAGAAATGCACCCTGTGCTATCACCGCCTGTCCCAAGGGATGAAATCGGCCTGCGTGGATGCCTGTCCGTTTGGCGCTCGCAGGGTGGGCAACATCAGGGATCCCGAAGATCCGGTCACCAAGATCATCACCACGGAGCAGGTGAACGTGCTGAAAGAAGAATTCGGCACAAAACCGCAGGTATTCTATCTGGGATATTCAATGGAGGTAAAATAGCCATGGTACACGGAGAAGCCTGGACCCTGAAAGAATTTTTTGTCTATCCCAATGAATACATCTACTGGTCGATCCAGATCGTCATGTATCCCTTCATGACCGGTCTCGTGGCAGGGGCCTTCGTACTCTCGTCCCTTTACCACGTCTTCGGCGTCAAGCAGCTGAAGGAGATCGCCCGTTTCTCACTGGTGTTCTCCCTGGCACTGCTCCCCGTGGCCATGATGCCGCTCATGCTGCATCTGCAGCAGCCGCAGAGGGGGATCTATGTCATGATGACCCCGCACTTCACGTCCGCCATCGCCGCCTTCGGAATCGTCTTTACAACCTACGGCTTCATCGTTGCCTCGGAGATCTGGTTCGTCTACCGCCAGTTCATCGTGGAGACGGTTCTGGAGCTGCGGGCAAAGCAACAGCGAAGCGCCGTCGAGTCTGCCCAGCTCATCACCTATTCGCTACTCTCCCTGGGTGCCATGGACTTAAGCCCCGAGGCCCTGCACAAAGATGAGCGGGCGGTAAGCATCCTGGCCGGTTTAGGCATCCCGATTGCCTGCTTCCTGCATGGTTACGCTGGGTTCATC
>JBAQPK010000556.1:0-2358 GCA_049305715.1 Desulfuromonadaceae bacterium
CCTTTCGCAGATTGCGTGACGACCAGAAGTTGGCGCATACGTCGTTGGCGATGATTTTTTCCGGCGCGGTCGGCAACCTGATCGACCGGGTCCGCCTGGGGGAGGTTATCGACTTTCTGGATGTTCACTGGTACCGGCACCACTGGCCGGCCTTCAACGTCGCCGACTCTCTGATCTGCGTCGGGGTTTTTCTGCTGGCGATCGATATGATTCTGGAGGAAAAACGGCTGAAGAAAGGTTAAATGTTTCCCGCGTAGCGCGCCCCGCCGAAATTGAGTTCCATCCCCCATAAACCATTCCAGCCCCCCTCTTCCTTGAGCTACCACAGATGTATTTTTTTACAGCTCTTGTGGAAACGGAGAATAGAATGTATTACTATATTAAGAAATTGCAAAGACTGAAACAACGCTGACCCGGATGTTTAGCAGAATCGTGGGGAGACCGTCATGACCGACAGCAAAGGTTGCAGCAGGAGCATCAGCCGCGCATTCAGTATTCTCGTCACGACTTTGTCGCTTCTTGTTCCGCCCTGTCCGGCAACGGCCGTCCAGACGCCGGGGACGACACTGGTATTCGCAGGATCGGGGACCAACCTCCCCATTATCAGGGTGTTGGCCCGGGCATTCCAGCGTTCCCACCCGGGAATCACCATCGATGTTCCTGCCAGCATCGGTTCCGCCAGCGGCATCCGGGCAGCCGCCGATGGCGCCATCGCCATCGGCCTCATATCGAGGCCGCTCAAGGAGAACGAAAAAGGGCTCGGCCTCGACGTCGTCACCTACGCCCGGACACCGCTCGTCATCGGAGTCCACCCGACCGTGGCGGAGGAGAACATCAGCTACGCCGAGATCATCGACATCTACCGGGGAAAGAAGAGGAACTGGAAGGACGGCACGGAGATCATCGTCCTGACCAGGGAGCCCGGCGACAGCACCATCGAGGTGATGGAAAAGGAGGTGCCGAGATTCAGGGAGGTGTATGATGAGAGCCGGAGGACGAAGCGCTGGACCACCATCCTGAAGGACCTGGAGATGAATCAGTCCCTGGCAAAGACCCCCCACGCCATCGGCTTTTCCGATCTGGGCGCCCTCACCATCGAACGGCACCGGATCAAACCGCTCAGGGTGAACGGCGTGGCGCCGACCATCAGAAGCGCGCAGTCGGGGAAATATCCCCTCGTAAAACAGCTCATGTTCGTCTACCACAAGGAAAAGCTCCCCCCCGCAGCCAGGGAGTTTCTTACCTTCGTCCGCTCGAAGGAGGGGGCCAAGGTCCTGAGAGCCAACGGGTATCTACCGGAAAAATAAAATATGACAATGCCAATCGTGTATACAGGAATGGTTCAGGTTTTCTCCCGCAAGCTGATTCCGCTGTCAATCGGCATAGCACTGCTCATCGCGGTCCTTGCGCCGACCACCTTCTGGATACGTGCGCATCTCCATCTTCAACACATGACAACCCTCTATGCCGAGAACCTGACTGAACAATTACAGAAGGTCGTCCTGGAGTCCCCCGCTCTCTGGAAGTACCAGACCTATAAATTCATCGCCATTACCGAGGGGTTTCATCCCGCCATCGAAGTACACGGCTTTCGCGTACTGGACGAAACGGGGAAGCTGATCACGGGGCGTGATTATCATGATGTTCACAAGGCCAAATGGGGAATGCCGGGGACGGAACTTTCCTTCATGGAGGAGTTCGGGTTAACGCGGGGAGCCGCTCCGATCATGTTTAACGACAGACGGGTCGGGACGATAGAGGTTCTTGCGGAAGATACAGCTATTGTGCGGACAAGCGCCCTCCTCCTCTGTTTTTCGTCACTGATCGGGAGTGCCCTTGCCGTGCTGGTTTACCGGTATCCGGTCGGGGTGGTGAGGAAGTTGGAGGGGAAGAACGAGGTACTTATATCAACCGTACTGCAGAGCGAAAAGAAGTACCGCAATATTTTCGAATATGCCGATGACATCATCTATCTCTTGAATCCGGACGGCACGTTCCGTTCCCTCAACCCCGCCTTCGAGCAGATTACCGGGTGGGCGCCGAAAGAATGGATCGGAAAGCCGTTCGCGCCCATCGTCCACCCCGATGACTTGCCATACGCCAACGATATCTTCCGGAAAACGCTGGCCGGCAAATCCATGCCGTCCTTCGGATTGCGCCTCGCCAGGAAGTCCGGAGAGTATTTTGACGCCGATCTCAATATCGCACCTCTTGGCAGTGATGTGGTAACCGGTGCACTGGGGATTGCCCGCGACGTGACCGAACGCAAGCGAGTGGAAGATGAAATCCGCACGTTGAACGAAACGCTGGAAACCAGGGTGCAGGAGCGGACAAAGCAGCTCCAGGATGCCCAGGAAG
>JBAQPK010000557.1:0-4280 GCA_049305715.1 Desulfuromonadaceae bacterium
GATCGAAACCGCGGCCGGCCAGGCGGCAGATCAGCGCGACCACTCCGCAGGCCAGTCCCCACCGGAAATACCCGGGGAACAGGTTCCCGACGATTCGCCCCGCTACATCGCGGCTTTCGGTTTTGAAGAGGATCGGCGTCAGCATCAACGTGAAGATGGCGTTGCCGCCGGCCCAGAGACTGACCGACAATCGGTACAGGATGTCGAAGAACTGCATGGTGCCTCCTGGATGTCAGGACAAACGGAAAATCATCCCGTTTGTCACGATGAGGGGAGCGCCCCGCTCTTTTTCAGCAGCGCGGCGAGATTTTCGGCCAGCAGCCGGTAGCCGGCCGCGTTGGGATGGATATAATCCGATTTGAGAGCGCCCTTCCCCAGAATATGCGACAACCCCTTCTTCTCTACCGGAATATTGAACTCTCCGGCCAGCTCTTCATACAGGGGGGGCGGTTTAAGCGTGAAACCGAGTGACGGAACCGCAATCAGCAGCACCGGCACTCCGCGTTCTCCGGCGATGCGCAGCATGGCGCGCAGATTTCCGGCAATCAGCTGGTGATCCCGGCGGGCAAGCAGATCATTGCCGCCGTGGCAGAGGATCAGCAGCGCAGGATGGTGCCGTTCGAGCAGCTCCGGCAGCCGCTGCACACCGGCGGCCGAGACTTCGCCCGGCACACCGGCGTTGACCACGACCCGCCCGGTCAGGCGCGCCAGCACCGCCGGGTAGCTCTCGGTCTCCCCGGCGCCGGTGCCGGCGGTGATGCTGTCGCCAAATGCCAGGATCGTGGCGTCGGCAGCCAGCTGCGGCAGCTGCGGAGTTCGGCTGCATGCAGCGGGCAGCAGCAGGGCGGCAGCAAGAAGCATACAAAGGCATGTTTTTATAGTGCTCATCTGTTTAAATTCAATCCATCGAAGTTGATATTCACTGGTGTCCTTATCCGATCCGGGTCATTTTGTGAACGGCTTTCTCTTCAATCAGGCCCGCAACCGCTCCGGCGTAGGCTTTGTAATGGGCGCTGTTTATATGTTTTTCAAGGCAGGCGGCGTTCTCCCAGTTTTCGTAGAAGATGAACAGGGCGGGATGGTCATTGTCCTGGTGCAGATTGTAATCGATGCACCCCTCCTCTCCCCTGGTAGGTGCGACCAGCTTCAGCAGTTCGCTCTTGACTGTTTCCACGGATTCCTTTTTCGCGACAAGCTTCGCTACAATGGTTAATCGAGACATGGTTATCCTTTCGTTTTTCCGACGGCAAATGCTTTCCCCAGGAGCGGCCCGACGCCGTGGTATCCCCGGTGAGAGGTATCGAATATGAGCGGCTTTATTTTCATGATGTCGAGGGTGCCATCGTCGCCGAACACGTCTTCATCCCCCTTCACATCGATAATCTCGCCGATGAACTGGGTGTGCAGCCCGACTTCGACGATGTGAAGCAGGCGGCACTCCAGGACCACCGGAAACTCCGCTGCATAAGGGGCATCCACAAGTTCGCTCCTGACGGGGGTCAACCCGGCGGCGGCAAACTTGTCCCCGTCGCGCCCGGAAACTATCCCGGCGTAATCCGCCTCCACCATCTTCCCCTCACAGGCTATGCCGACGGTGAAGGCCTTTCGCTCCACTATGCACCCGTGGGAATAGGTCGCCTTGCGCAGCGACACGGCAATGCTGGGCGGCTGGGAACTGCAGATGCCGCCCCAGGCGGCGGTCATCAGGTTGGGTTTGCCCGTCTGGTCATAGGTGCCGACCATCATGACCGGGGTCGGGAAGAGCAACGTCTTTGCTCCGGCTGATTTTTTCATTATAGTTCCACATTTATCCACAAAAAACCTCCTGGTTTTGTTACCGGCAGGGAATGATGTTCCACGACTCGGTCGTACTATCGTAAACGATCCTGGCCCGTTTGTCATGCAGCTGTTGAAGCACCTGGTCAACTTTCTCATCCAGTGTATATCCGGAATCGGACATTTCGCTCCAGTCCCGGGTGACAAACTCCTCAATCATCTTCCGCAGGGTATCCGGGCTGATCCGGTCCAACGGGAGGTCAAAAGCCTCAGAGTCCATGGTCTCTTCTCCACGCCTTATTAAAATACTGCCGCACCGCAGCATGACCTTATAGCATGTTTCAGGATCTGCATAATGGCATAAATAATGGCTTGCCAAATTTTGAACATAGGTAATAATTAGAATACAAGAGCTTTTTTATCCGTTTCAATCCAAAAGCCCCGGATGAAACCGGAATCGATATCAGTACGGAGGACGACCATGGCTGCCTATGAAAAGTTGAGCCGGCATATTGTTGCTCTGAAGGAAGGCGAGAGGGTTTTCGAGAATGCCTTTCAGTCCGTGGCACGGATGATTCTCGGAGAAGGATTCGACAAGGTGGTGGTGAACGGCAGAACCACCTACGATTTCAGGCTGTTCCGGAGCGGCAGGAAGCACACCATCGGCATGTTCGACGAGATCAACAGCTTCGTCTCCTATGTCAAGGATGCCGCCGAAGGAGGCTCCAGCAAGGAGATGGCATTCGTGCTGGTCGGCGAACCGGGCAACGGCAAGACCTTCTTCGTCGAGTTCCTTTGCAGCCGGTACCGGGCCTTTCTGACGGAAGCAAAGAACCGCCGCTATACCTTCCGCTATAACGGTCTCTCGCAACTGGGACATTACGGCAAGATAAACATCATCGACTCCCAGACCTATGAGGACCCGATGATCCTGGCGATGAACCTGAGTGACAGCGTCGATGACAATCGCCGCTTCCTGGCCGAACAGGGGGGGCTTGACGATACCGCCATTGACCTCCTTTACGAGAACTACCGCCCCATGGGGGCATGCAGCGGCTATATCTGGAACGATATCCGCGAATTTTGCGACGGGAATCTTGAGCGGATGCTCGATTTTATCGAGGTCTTTCCGGTGCCGATGAGCGAAAGCCTCGGCACCGTGACCGGCAAGTATCCGGCCAAGGACAAGATCACCTCATCATCGGTAGACCTGCTCGGCGAAGAGTCGATCCAGCGTCTGCTGCATATCTCCGACACCAACAACCCCTACCGCTTCGATCTGCGGCGCGGTGCCCTGGCCCGGGTTGCCGGCGGCGGCATCCATTTTTCCGACGAAATCTTCAAGAACAAGAAGGATCTGGTCCAGGTCTATCTGGGGGTAATACAGAACAGGGCAATCGAGATCGACGGTTACCGGTGGCCGATCGACTCGCTGATCATCGCCACCAGCAACAATTCCGAGTTCAACCGCTTCCTGTCGGAGAAGGAGGAGGCGCCGATCGTCGACCGCTGCCGGATCTGCTATGTCTCCCACAACACCAATTACCGGCTCCAGGAAGGTCTTACCTCCTATGCCATCGGCAGCGAAGCCAAAACGACCCTAACCAAGGAGGCGCTGCACCAGGATCCGAATCTGAATTATGCCGCTTCCGTGGGGGTCGTATTGACCCGCCTGCCCCGTTCGGAGAAACTCACCTCCATCGAAACCATGAAGCTGGCTGCAGGGGAAGTGGCGGGAGAGAAGAGCATCAAGGCGCTGGCCGAAGTGATCGACACCCTCGGTCAGGATCCCGACATCACCAAACGCTTCGGACAGAAGGGGCTGGGGCACCGGAGCCTCGGCCGCTCCATCCAGCTCCAGGTGGAGAACTCCGAGACCAATGAAGGGCGCTGCATGTTTGCCTACGACGTGTTCAGGACCCTTGAGCGGGTCGTGCTCGACTATGTGGTCGATACCAATGACCGGGCCAAGTACCTGGAAGATCTCAAGATCGCCAAGGGGCTTTACCGGGAGCGGATCATGACCGAGATGTTCAACGCCTATATGGATGAACCGTACGCGATCCGCAAGGACGTGATGAACTATGTGAACATGATTATCGGCATCGATGCGGAGAACCTGGGACCGGACCGGATGTGGAAATACAAGGATCCCCAGAGCGGAGAACTGCGCGCGCTGAAGATCGACGAGCGTTACGTGAAGAGCGTCGAGGAACGGATCGGGCTGAAGACGGAGGAACAGCGGGATTCGTTCCGCACCTCCATCCGCAAAATCTACGGGCAGAAGATCTCCATGGACCCCAACTATGACTTCATGGACAACCTGGAACTGGTCAAGGCGATCACCGACGTGCGGCTGAAGTCCGATATCGCCGGCGCCGGCAGCCTGATCGGCGCGCTGGCCAACCGGACCAACGAGGAGAACCAGAAACTGTACGACCGGATGATCAGCACCATGCTGGACAAACTCGGGTACTGCCGGACCTGTGCGCAGAAGACGATAG
>JBAQPK010000558.1:0-12958 GCA_049305715.1 Desulfuromonadaceae bacterium
GTTCGAACCCTTCCGTGGTCATTCGTTCAAAGGGCACTCTGGTTGAAACCATATCAGACGGCATCACTGTCCAGCGGGAGACATCCGATCCGCTTGCCTGCATAAAAGAGCTTCTGGCACAGTTCACCCCTGTCGAGGTTGAGGGACTTCCCCGTTTTTTTGGCGGTGCGGTCGGCTATCTTGGCTATGACATGGTTCGGCACTTTGAATCACTCGCAACTGAAAAGCCGGCGCTCCTTGATGCATACGACTCATATTTCCTGATAACAGACACCATCGTGATTTTTGACACCATGCGTCAGAAAATAAAAGTGGTTTCAAATGCGCACATCACCGATGATGTCCCTCCTCCGGAGGCGTATAGTCGCGCAACGGCAAAGATAGATGCCATCATTGGCCGCTTGCGTACCCATCTGCCGCCACATGCTGTTCCATCGCCGGAAAAACCGGTCCGGTTCCTCTCCAACATCTCCCGCGCCTCCTTCGAAGATTCTGTCGAAAAGGCCAAGGAATATGTGCGGTCAGGCGACATCATCCAGATCGTCCTGTCCCAGCGTTTCAGCGGCGAGCTGACCGCAGACCCCTTTGATATCTACCGCGCCCTGCGCACGTTGAATCCATCACCGTACATGTTTTTTCTCAGACTGGACGATACCGTTATTGTCGGTGCCTCGCCGGAAGTCATGGTCCGCAAGGAGGGGGACAGGGTGGAACTGCGCCCCATTGCCGGGACGCGACCCCGGGGCGCAACTCCGGATCAGGACTCCCGATTGGCGGAGGAACTGCTGGCAGACCCAAAGGAACTGGCCGAGCATGTCATGCTGGTGGACCTGGGCAGAAATGATCTCAGCAGAGTCTGCACGACCGGATCAGTCACGGTGTCCGAACTCATGGTCATCGAGCGTTATTCCCACGTCATGCACATCGTCTCCAACGTACAGGGCCAGCTGGAAGGCAGCCGGGACGCATTCGATCTGGTGCGGGCCACCTTCCCGGCCGGCACTCTCTCCGGTGCCCCCAAGGTGCGCGCGATGCAGATCATTGACGAACTGGAACCGGTCCGGCGCGAGATCTACGGTGGTGCAGTCGGCTACTTCTCCTTCTCCGGAAATATGGACCTGGCCATTACCATCCGCACCCTGGTCATCAAGGATGGCAAGGTTCATCTTCAGGCCGGAGCCGGCATTGTGGCTGATTCCGACCCGGCCTCCGAATGGCAGGAGACGGTCAATAAGGGGATGGCAGTAATGAAGGCGATTGAACTGGCAGAGAAAGGGCTCGAATAACATGCTACTGATGATCGACAACTATGATTCATTTACCTACAACATCGTCCAGTATTTCGGCCAGCTTGGTGAAGATGTTCGGGTGTACCGAAACGACCGGATCACACTGGAGGAGATCGAAGCGCTGCGTCCGGAACGGCTGGTGATCTCTCCCGGCCCCTGTTCTCCCGTGGAAGCAGGAATTTCCGTTTCAGCCATCACACATTTCGCCGGAAAAATTCCGATTCTGGGAGTCTGCCTCGGGCACCAATCCATCGGATACGCCTTCGGCGGCACGGTAATTCAAAGTGCAACCCTCATGCACGGCAAAACATCTCCCATTTTTCACAACGGCCGGGAATTGTTTGCCGGGCTTCCGAACCCGTTTTCGGCCACCCGCTACCACTCCCTGATTGTTGATCGCCCGACTCTCCCCGATTGTCTGGAAGTAACGGCCTGGGTAGAAAATGGCGAGATAATGGGATTGCGACATAAGGAACTGCCGATCTGGGGAGTGCAGTTCCATCCCGAATCGATCCTGACCGAGGGAGGAATGGATCTGCTCAAGAATTTTCTGACAGTCAGTGGCGGCTAACACCCCCCTCCGCCTACTCAACGGTCCGGTTTCCCGTCAATTTTTTACGTTGACTTTTCACGACAAGAATTGTTAGAGTAACTATTCGTAGAGAACAAATTCAGGAGGAAGAAGCATGAAGTGTCAGACCGTACTTGCAGGTACCGAGTGTACCTTTTGGGGAAAACAGGGATGTATATTTACCGGAGGTTCATGCCAGACTATTGCCGAAAACTGTGAAGGGTGCGAGAGGATTGTAACCGGCAGCATCGGTCAGGTCTGCAGCGCATATCCTGCACCAGCCAAGAAATGGATCGGCGGAATCTGCAACTTTGCCTCCCACGTGAAACTTGATCTTTCTGTTGCTGATTTAAAGGTCAACCCGCTCAAGGCTTCCAAAAAAGCTGCCGGTGCCAAGAAGAAAAAATAGTTTCAGGTTTTTTCATAGACAACTTGATCAAAAGGGGGGAATTTTTATTCCCCTCTTTTTTTATAACAGAGGTTCGTATGTCGTTCTCCACCCTCACCTGCCCTTCCTGCGGTTCCGAGGTAAAGCGGTATCGCAATCCGTTCCCGACGGTAGATATAATTATAGAGCTGGAGTGCGGCATAGTCCTGATTGAACGGCGGAACGAACCTTTGGGGTGGGCTCTGCCGGGGGGCTTTGTAGACTACGGGGAATCGCTCGAGTCCGCTGCGGTTCGGGAGGCTCGCGAAGAAACTTCGCTGGAGATATCAGACCTTCGTTTACTGGGATGTTATTCCGACCCGGCGCGTGACGCCCGGATGCATACGATTTCAACGGTGTACATTGCAACGGGACGAGGCATACCCCGCGCTGCTGATGACGCCCTTAATCTGGCCGTCTTCAGGCTGGATTCACTGCCGGAACGGCTCTGTTTCGATCATGCCCGCATTCTTGCCGATTATGCCGCAACCATGGACAGCTAGAACCTGCGGTCACCGGACCGCTGGTATCTAAGTGGCAAAATGCAGCTCGGGAACCGCGGTTATCAAGCCGTTCCCGGCACATTTTGCATAATAGAGCAACAAACCTTCCTGCGCGCGCTCATCAAGCTGATATGAGATATTGTCCCGCCAATACGCCAGCAAGCGATCAGATCCGATCCAACTCACCTCTTTCGCACGTGCGGCGATTTGTTCCAGCCGCCCGGGGACCAGTTCTTTGGCCCGGATCAACTGCCGGGCAAGATTCCGGATTTCCTCGCCTGCGGCAACCTCATTACGGCAGAGCCAGAGGGCAAAAACAAACGGGAGTCCGGTCCATGAGTACCACATGTCGCCGAGGTCATACACGAACAGATCCGATTTCTCCAAGGAAGCCCGAAGCGCTGAATCACCGATAAGCAGCAGAGCGGATGAATCACCATCGGCAACAGAGGTGCCCGGGCAAGCCACTTCATAGGTACATGCGCAGCCAAAGCGCTGGCCAAGCAGGATCTTGAGCAGATTTACCGAAGTAGCAGATTCGGAACTGAGCATAATTTTCCGGCCGTCCAGTTTCTCAACGGGAACCCTGGAAAAGAGCAGCACGCTCGCTACCGCGCCGATGCTTGAAATGGAAAGTTGCGGCAGGATCCTGTAGCGATCAGGATGATACGCATACTCAATGGAGGAGGATGGGCATACGTCGATTTCACCCCTCAGGAGCATCCTGTTCAGTTCAGCCGGAACTCCCGTGACAAACTCATAGCCGGAGCAGGAGTCCTGATCACACAGGACCTGAAACAGGGGTGTGCAATTCGCGTACTCTATCTGACCGATTCTCAGCATCAGCGAACGGCAGAGTACAATTTATCGGCATCACCTTCTACCACCCGGATTCCTTCCCGTTCAAGGAGCTCCCCGGTCACCTGCCAATAGCGGGTCAACGCATTGGCATACCCGACAACCGCCTTGATCTGATCGCTCTTGGATACGGCCAGATCATTTTCGACGTCAAGAACATCCTTGGTGGTTGCCAGACCAACTTCATTTTTTCGAATAAACGCCCTCAGACGCTCTTCCGCAAAAGCCCTCCCCCGATCAGTAACTTCAATCTGCTTATAACCGGCTACAATTCCACGAATGGCCGCCTTGACTTCATTTGTGGAATTCTCTTCAAGAGCGCGCAGCTGCAGCGACACCTGTTCCGTTTTCAGTCTGCTTTTGCGATACTCGTTTTCGGCCGCACCATTCCCGAGCGGATAAATGAAATTGAGTCCGACACTCCAGACCGGGTAATCATAGGTAAGAACCTTGTCCATGTTCCGTTGATAGGTACTGGCGAGGCCGGTTAACTGGGTGGAAGCAGTCAATGTCAGATCGGGACGGGTCTTTTGGCTTAAATATCTGGTTTGAAGTTCATTCAGTTCCAGATTGCGTTTCTGCTCCCGTATGTCAGGGCGGTTTAACGCTTTCTGGATCGCATCACTTTCTACTGCGTCAAATCGTTCACGCGGCGGCAGATCAACCGTTTGCAGATCGCTGACTCCTGCGTCAATCTGCAGAAGCAGACGTAGAACATCAACCTGATCACGTACGGCCCTTTCGGCATCAATCAGCTCTTTTTCGCGGGTAACCGCGCCGTATTCGGCGTTAAGCATCTCCATCGCGGGGAGAACTCCTGCCTTGACACGTGCCTGGGTATCGGAGAGAATCTTTCGCGCCAACTCCAGCGAGACTTTCTTTACATCCTGTTCTTCCCTCAGGCTGTGGAGCCTGTAATATTCCGTGCGGACCTGTGCAACGGTTGACAGCAGAAGGGCATTGAATCGTTCGAGTGATGCGAATTTTGAGGATCGGGATAGAGTAATGGCTATTTCGGTCGCCTCACGTCCTGCATTTTTCAAAAGAGGCTGACTGATGCTGGCACCCAGTCCGGTCTGCCAGCCGGTGACGACATTGCTGTTGGTGTGCCCGTTATTGAAGAAAATTGCAGCCGTACCGCCTGTCCAAAGAAGTTGACTGATGGAGGAATTAAGAACAAGGGCTTGTGAATCAATAGCTTTTCCCTCTGAAGTAAATGTTTCTGTCGAGGAATCCGTGTAGTTGCCCTGAAGAGCAAGAACTGGATCATAGATCGAGCGATTGCGGTTAATATCAGCCTCGAACTGGGCCGGGTTGTAAAGTTCGGCCCGCACATCCAGATTTTTCCCGGCGGCCATACGGATGGCATCGTTCAGAGTCAGGGAAAGCGGGGCTTCGGAAGAATAGGCTGCAACCGGAAGAATCAGCATCGAAAGTAGCAACAGTATCGACAATCGCACGTTTAGTTCCTTTCAAATAAAACAGGGCGAGATCACCGCATGATCCCGCCCTTATACCACAGGTTATGTCATAGACTAATCTCTGTTTTCAATATAATCGAGATAATCATCGGATGACAGCAGATTTTTCAGCTCTTCAGGATCGTCCAGCGACACTTCGATCAGCCAGGCGCCATCGTAAGGATCGTCGTTGAGCAACTCGGGATTCTCCAGTGCTTCATGATTTACGCTTTGGACAGTTCCGCTGAAAGGTGCGTAGATTGAAGCTACCGTCTTTTGTGCCTCAATTGAGCCGATTGAATCGTCCTGTTCTATTTCGTCCCCTTCCGCTGGAAGCTCCACACTGCTGACCGTACCCAGATCCTCCTGGGCAAAATCGGTGATGCCAATTACTGCCGATCCGTTTTCAACCCTGACCCAGATGTGTTCCTTGGAATATTTCAATTCATCGGGAAAGTCCATGGCTTCTACTCCAACACGATTCGTTCAAGGAAAGAGGTATCGATATCACCGTCAATGAAATCCTTATGTGCCATGATGCGCTTATGAAAGAATATAGTGGTTTTAATCCCTTCAATCCGGAATTCGTCAAGCGCACGCGCCATCCGCTTGATCGCTTCCTCACGAGTATCGGCGTGAACAATCAACTTCCCGATCAGTGAATCATAATTAGGCACAACGGTATACTGGTCATACACAAACGAATCGACGCGGACACCGAAGCCGCCTGGTGGATGATACGCGGTGATTTTACCGGGACAGGGGGTGAATTTGAACGGATCTTCCGCATTGATGCGGCACTCTATCGCGTGCCCTCTGAACTGGATATCTTCCTGTTTGAAGCGGAGCGGTATGCCGGCGGCTGAACGGATCTGCTCCCGAACCAGGTCCACGCCGGTAATCATTTCGGTCACCGGATGCTCAACCTGTATCCTGGTATTCATCTCCATGAAGTAAAAGTTATTCTGCTTATCGACTAAAAATTCAACCGTGCCGGCGCTGTTGTAACCGACTGCAACAGCTGCCCTGACGGCGGCATCACCCATGGCTTTACGGATTTCAGGCGTTACAACCGTGGAAGGGGCCTCTTCGATCAATTTCTGGTGGCGACGCTGGATTGAACAGTCCCGTTCCCCCAGATGAATAACATTGCCATGCTTGTCACCCAGAATCTGGATCTCAACGTGGCGAGGTTTTTCGCAATACCGTTCGATATAGACTTCCGGATTGCCGAATCCGGATTGGGCTTCTGCACGAGCGGTTGCAAACGCGTTCGGCAGGGCAGCCTGTGAATGGACTATTTTCATGCCGCGCCCGCCACCACCTGCAGTGGCCTTGATAATAACCGGGAAACCGATTTCCTTCGCGACCTTGACGGCATCCTCAACCGACTTAACGCCTTCCTTGGTACCAGGGAGAATCGGCACCCCCTGCTTGATAACCGCCTGACGGGCACTGATTTTGTCGCCCATGATGCGCATACTCTCGGCGGTCGGTCCGATGAAGATAATGCCGCACTTTTCACATATCTCGGCAAATTGAGCGTTTTCGGACAGAAATCCGTAGCCGGGATGGATCGCCTCGGCATCAGTCAATTCAGCCGCACTGATAATGGCGTTGATATTGAGGTAACTCTGGGCGCTCGAAGCAGGCCCGATGCAGACGCTCTCGTCGGCCAGCTTGACATGCAGAGAGTGGATGTCAGCCTGGGAGTAAACCGCCACCGTTTTGATGCCCAGCTCCTTGCAAGCCCTGATAATCCTGACGGCAATCTCGCCGCGATTGGCAATAAGTACTTTATGAAACATGAAGGCGAACCCCGCTCTGGAATGAAATTAAAGTTTCTGGATTACAAACAGTGGATCTCCGAACTCTACCGCCTGTGCGTTTTCTTTGCAGATTTTTATGATTTTGCATTTACACTCGGCTTCAATCTCGTTCATCAGTTTCATCGCCTCCACGATACAGAGTACCTGCCCTTTTTCCACAACCTGACCGACGGTCACGTAGGGAGCCTCCTCTGGGCCGGGAGCGGCGTAAAATGTACCGACAATCGGAGAATTAAGCGTATCGCCGGCTTCAACAGCAGGGGCAGCCGGTGCAGCAGCCGGTGCAGCAGCCGGTGAAGCGGCCGGGAAAGCGGGAGCTGACTGATAACCGGGGTGCGCATACTGCTGGGCCGCCGGCGCGGCAACCGTAACGTATTCCGGCTTATGGCCGCGCTTGATGATAATCTTCTCGTCGGAATTATCCATTTCGAATTCGGTAATATCTGTTTCAGTCACAAGTTTTATCAACAGCTTCAGATCTTTGATATCCATTTCAACTCTTCTCCTTTTACCGTCAGTCTGATGGTGGTGCATCAAATAATTTTGAACTTCATTTGCATAATATTACAGAACCAGCAGGTTTTTATCGGCGCCGGTAATGACATGGCAGCCATCATGGGTTACGACCACGGTATCTTCGATCCTGACCCCCCCGAAGCCGGGGATATAGATGCCGGGCTCAATCGTAATGACCATCATTTCTTCCAGCACACCGGTACTCCGCGGGGAAAGGGTCGGCATTTCGTGAATTTCCAGACCGACACCATGTCCCAATCCGTGTCCGAAATACTCTCCGTACCCTTTATCGCGGATGTATGATCTGGCAACCTCATCCAGATCCTTGCAGCTTATGCCAGGCCTGACCGCATCAATGGCGAGATCATGTGCCGTCCTGACAATCGAGTGAATCTCCTGCGCTTTGATTCCGGGCTTATTGCAGGCAATCGTTACCGTTTCATCGGAATAATAGCCGTCTTTCAACGCACCGAAATCAATCGTCACCAGTTCGCCTGACTGAATGGCCTTGTCGCTGGCCCTGCCATGCGGCATGGCGCCTCGCTCTCCGGAAGCGACAATAAAATCGAAAGCCTTGCCATCCGCGCCACGTCGCCGCATCTCAAATTCTAGTGCCAGGGCGATGTCTGCTTCTCGGACACCGGGCTTGATATTTCCCAGAACTGCCCCAAGGGCCTGTGATGAAAGGGTCGCAACCAACTCGAGCCGTTCTATTTCGGCGCGGTCTTTACAGATGCGAATCTCATCGAGATCGGGGCCGAGTTCAACGAGTTCAATTCCGGACAATTTCCCGGACATCCGCCGAAAGGCGCTGACAGTTGTATGAGCGGATTCGAAACCAATCCGGTCAAAGCCGTATTCCTGCGCCAAGGCGGATACCGTGTCAATGCGAATCGGGTCACATTCCCTGATTTCAACGCCCTTAACTTCTTCAGCAGCCTGCGCCGTGTACCGCGAATCACACAGGAACCACCCATGATTCTGCGACATCAGCAGCGCCCCTTCTGTGCCGCTGAAACCGCACAGATAGCGGATGTTCCTGAGATCGGTAAATAATACGGCTTTGAGTGAATATTCTTCAAAGAACCGTTTCAGACGAGAACGCCTGCTTTTTAGCATAAATGAAACCCTGACTACAAACTGTTTTTACATACGGCAGTAAAACAGTTGTTGTTGACCTATGGATATTTATTTGTTTTTAACGTAATTAAATAATGCACGCAAGCCGAGCAGATAGCTTTCATGGCCGAATCCGCAGATTTGGCCAATTGCAACCGGGGCGACCATGCTGGTATGCCTGAACGATTCCCGGCGGTGAATATTGGACAGGTGTACTTCAACACAGGGAAGCCCCACGGCCGACAGGGCATCGCGAATTGCAATGCTGGTGTGGGTATATGCAGCCGGGTTGATCAGTATGCCGTGGGAATCATGCACGGCAGCGTGAATAGCGTTGATCAGCTCACCTTCGGTGTTGGACTGAAAGCAGGAAAGTTCACACCCCAGCTCCGCCGACAGTTCCGCAAGTGAAGCATCGATATCCGCAAGGGTTTGACTGCCGTAGATACCAGGCTCGCGCTTTCCAAGCAGATTTAGATTAGGACCGTGCAGTACCAGAAATTTCATGGTTATGATAACTCCCGTAGTACTTCAAAAGATTTGAGCTTGAGCATATATCGCCCCTTGCCGATATTTCCGTCACGGCTCATGATAAGGGCGGCAAAAAGATCGTCGTTTAAAACCCTGACAACAATGCAGGTGCGGGTGGTTGAAATAGAGACCTCTTCAAGGTTGCCCATTTTAATAACATCAACAGCACGCTTGATTTCTTTCAGTACGGATGCATACTCAACCGACAGGAGCTGCATATCGAACTCCGACTGATCGACCGCGACTTCATCAATCGGTATACCGTCATAAGCCATAATTATTGCTGCCAAGGCCCCATCAACGCTCTGGACAATCGTGTTCAGCAAGGCTCTTAGCGACATGATTTAATCCTCCCGATATTTTCAAGCCACCCGTCAAGAACGGCGAGCGCATTGTCCGCTGTCCCCTTCAGAGGCAATGGAGATGTGTTACTCTCCTGCCCGGAAATTTCTGCACATGTCTGCTGGCGTTCAAGCGCAGGCATACCATCGGGCTCCGGTAGCGCCGCCAGTCCTGATTCCTGAAAAAGCTCTTCGGACGGCATGCCGAAAGCGGACTCGACCCCGGCTTCTTCCTCAACAGTATCGTCATTTTCTGTATCAGGCTCTGGGGCACCGGCTTCCAACGCCTCAAGCTCGGCCACCCGCCCTGCTATGACGTGATCCGTCGGATTGTCGTCCAGAATGGCGCGATAGATTTCAAGCGCCTTATTGATAAATCCCTGCCTGACATACAACTCGGCAAGAGTACCTGTTGAAAGAGGATCGTGATGCGCGGCCCCCACGATATCGGGCTCGGGGGAAGCCTCCCGGAACTGGAACCGCGACTCCGGTTGGCCGGCTTTCGGAACATCTGTTTCTTCCAGTATCTCCAGGTCTTCAATGACATCTTCATCATCTTCATCCGGATTAAGGGTTGAAGATGCTATCCCTGCTGATCGTTCAAGAGCTTCCAGCTCGATCCGGCTTTCCACATCATCCGGGGCAAACGCCAGTACCGTCCGAAACGCCTGACAGGCTGCCTCCTGATCGCCCGCCTCGGAATGGAGACGCCCCAAAAGCTTCTGGGACGGTACATCCTCGGGCAATGCCTCGGTAATCAGCTTTAAAGCCGCCCGAGCCTCATCATTATTACCCTTGGCATAACATGCCAAAGCAAGGGCTCTTTGGCCGGACAGATATCGTGGATGCTTCATTACCCCCTGGCGTGCAACATGAAAGGCATCATCTACCAACCCGACCTTGAGGTATACTTCGGACAGCCGGGCAAAGCAGTACGAGCCCGGTGATTTTGCGAGCTGATCCTCAAGATCCTTGATATCCGTCCAGAATGAAGCTGATTCCTTCATGGTCACGCCTCCAGCCCGCTCAATACGAGCAGCTCCTCAGGAGTATGGTGCGACATGGCATACATGCCGATGCCCTTGTTACAAATAAAGGTAATACTGCCGCCTTTGGACTTTTTGTCGGCGGCAACAGCATTCAACAGCTGCTGACGTTCATAATGAGGAATTGTGACCGGCAGTCCGCACCGGGAAATAAGAGCGGAAATCCTTGAACACTCTTCCTGGCTGCAGAAACCTTCAGCTGCGGAAACCCTGGCTGCCAGCACCATCCCGATTGCAACAGCCTCACCATGCACCAGGTCACGATAACCGGAGAGGGATTCAAAGGCGTGACCGAGCGTGTGGCCGTAATTGAGGACAGCCCGCAAACCGGCCTCCTTTTCATCCAGTTCCACCACCTGCGCCTTCAACTGGCAGGATCTGCGGATGATCTCAATCAGCACGTCCGGCTCCATCGCCAGGAGTCCGGCGCTGTTTGACTCCACGAATTCAAAAAACTGGAGATCAAAGGCCACCCCGTACTTGATAACCTCGGCAAGTCCGGCACGGAACTGCCGCTGGTCGAGGGTCGTGAGGGTGTCAACATCAATCAGCACCAGGCGGGGTTGATAAAAGGCACCGATCAGATTTTTCCCTTTCGGATGGTCAATGCCTGTCTTGCCGCCGACACTGCTGTCAACCTGGGCTAAAAGAGTTGTCGGCACCTGAACGAACGGGATACCCCTCATCCAGGTTGCCGCGGCATAGCCGGCCACGTCCCCCACGACACCTCCTCCGAATGCAACCACGAAAGAGCTGCGATCAACACCGGCCGCAAGAAGATCATCGTAGAGCCGATTCAGTGTCGCACTGTTTTTATATTCCTCACCGTCCGGCATCTCTATCTGCACGGCCGTATAGCCGGCGGACGCCAGTGATTCCTGCACGGCCCGCCCGTACAATGAGGCTACCTTCGGATTTGTAATGACCGCGGCCGTTCCATTCAACCCGACGGCACGGCACCGTTGGCCGAGCGAAGCGAGAATGCCGCGATCGATGACAATTTCATAGCTGTTCTCGGCAAGATTTACGGTCAGCACGCTCACTCAAAAAATCCCTTCACACGGCACAGAATCTCTATTGCGACATCTTCCACGGATTTCCCATTCGTGTCAATTCTAATATCTGCATCGGTTCATATTGTTCACGCCCATACATCACCGTCATTGCGCGCTTTGCGGCATCACCTCCGGCAAGCGGAGGCCGGTCTTTCAGGCGTTGCGGATCTGTTCTCGATATCCTTCAAGATTTCGCCGGATTTCAAAGATCGAATCGCCGCCGAATTTTCCCAGCAGGGCATCGGCTATTTCGATCGCCACAACCGCTTCGGCTACAACAAGGGCTGCCGGTACGGCACAGGTATCCGAACGCTCCACGGCTGCCTCAAACGGTTCATGCGTACGCATATCGACCGAACGGAGAGGGGAATAGAGCGTAGGGATCGGCTTCATGGCGGCTCGCACGACAATCGGCTCGCCATTCGACATCCCCCCTTCAATACCGCCGGCATTATTGCTGTTTCTTCGATAGCCGCCATCGTAAAATATTTCATCATGCACGCGGGACCCGGGCCTGCGGGCTGCATCAAAGCCGATTCCGACCTCTACCCCCTTGATGGCCTGAATGCTCATCAGCGCCATCGCCAGGCGCGCATCCAGTTTGCGATCCCACTGCACATAGCTCCCGAGTCCCGGGGGAACGCCGATCACCTGCACTTCAACAACCCCCCCGAGCGTATCGCCGCCGGCCTTAGCGGCATCAATGGCCCGTTTCATATCGGCTTCCGCCGTTGGATCACAACAGAACATTTCCGAGGTTTCCGCCCGCTGCCACAGGGTTTCTATCGGTTCTTGCGGAGTGATGGCGCAAACCCCGCCCAGCTCAGCCACAAAACCGCCTACCCTGATGTCGAACTCGGCCAGCAGCGCCTTGGCTACACCACCCACAGCCACGCGAACCGCCGTTTCGCGGGCACTGGAGCGTTCCAGCACGTTTCGCACATCATCCAGATGATATTTCATCACGCCGGAAAGATCGGCATGGCCGGGGCGCGGGCGGGTCACCGCGCTGGAGTCGTCGCGATGCTCCGGAAGCGGCGACATCTTCTCGGACCAGTTCTCCCAGTCGCGGTTCTGCACCACGATGGTCACAGGAGATCCGATCGTCTCTCCCCAGCGGACACCTGAGAGCAGTTGCGCGGTATCCTTCTCTATTTTCATCCGGTCGCCACGGCCGTACCCCTGCTGCCGCCGGGCCAGATCATGATTCAGCGTCAGGGGGGTGAGATGTATCCCGGCCGGAAGTCCTTCAATGATTGCACTCAATTGAGGCCCGTGCGATTCACCGGCCGTCAGATAACGAAATATGCCCACAAAAAAACCTCCGCGAATGATTCGAAGCGGAGGCAAAGTAGCATTTATGATGCGATAACGGCAAGATAAAAGAGGCTGCATAGGGAGTTGGAATAAGAT
>JBAQPK010000559.1:0-2380 GCA_049305715.1 Desulfuromonadaceae bacterium
ACCCTGATAAACATGCGAGTCGTTTCCCTGATTGCGGCCTGCCAATTCGCTCCCTCTATCATTGGCGGACTCTTCTGGAAACGAGCCACACGCCAGGGTGCCTTGGCCGGGCTCATGGCAGGATTTATCCTCTGGTTCTACACCCTGCTCCTCCCCATGCTGGTCAGGTCGAGTTGGTTCTATGATCAGTTACTCCCCTTATTGGTCCGGTGGGGATGGCTGGAGAGGGACATCCTGCAAGACGGCCCGTTCGGGCTTGCAGTCCTGAGGCCTTTGGAGCTCTTTGGCCTGAATGGTCTCGACATGCTGAGCCACTCCCTGTTCTGGACTCTTTTCTTCAACCTGGGTTCATTCCTTGCCATTTCCATTCTCACCACCCCGGATAAAATCGAAGCCGGACAGACCGCCAAGTTCGTGGACGTATTCAAAACCAGTGAAGAGCCGGCTCAACTCAAAAGAATGCGCAAAGCACCCACGGTCTCGGAATTTTCCGCCCTGATGACCAAATTTATCGGCGAGAAGCAGGCCCATGCCGCCATCGCCCGGTACCTCGAAGGCAAACAGATTGATAAACGAGGGAGCCTGTCGGAATTTGAGCTCCCCATCCTGAAACTCTTTACCGAACGGGTACTGGCCGGTTCGGTGGGCGCCGCCTCTGCCGGAGTCATTATTGAAAGTTATATGGCAGCACGGGGGAGCGAACTGGAGGATGTTTTCGACATTTTCGGCACGGTCACCCTGAGCCGCACCACCAGCCGTGAGCAGCTAAGCGTTCTTTATGAAGCCGCAAGGATAGTAGCCGGCAAAGCAGACCTGCAGTCCATACTGGACAACATATTGAAACTTCTCCAAGAGCAGTTCAAATTCGAAACATGCATCATACGATTCCTGGATAAGGATCAGATGTGCCTTAGTGTGCGGGGACATGTCGGGATGAGCTTCAAGCATTTTGATGAATCGGTCCGGGAACTGAACATGGAGACATACGCCGGCGAGGCATTTTTAACCAATGCGGTCGTGGTTATCAATGACACCGATATCATGGACAAGTCCAAGTCCGCCCGGGTTGTCCGACAGGAAGGGATTAAATCCTTTGCCCACGCTCCCATCATGATTGAGGGGAATGCGGTGGGGATTCTCTCCGCTTTTTCAAAATCGATGAAGGGAATATTCACAGAAGAGTTCATCGAATTTTTCAAAAGTTTGGCCGGGCAAATCGGAATTGCCCTGCGCAACTCCCTCCAGACTGAAAAGCTCATCAAGGCAAAGGGGCATGAGCAGGAAATGCAGATTGCCAAGAACATCCAGCTCGGGCTTCTTCCTGCCCGTGCTCCGGAAATCAGCGGAATATCGTTGGTGGGGGCCTGCGTACCGGCGCACGAGGTGGGAGGCGATTACTATGATTTTATAATTCGCGGCACAGACAACCTGGACCTGGTTATCGCCGACGTTTCCGGGCATAATGTCGGAGCCGCCCTGATGATGGCGGAAACCCGCGCATTCATCCAGGCTGGAGTAAAGAGTCTTCAGAGACCCTGCGATATTTTGGGATCTCTCAATGAACTGCTCTATGAGGATCTCACAAGGGCTGAACTTTTCATTTCCATGTTTTACCTGAATTACAATGCAGATGTCCGAAAACTCTCCTTTGCCAGCGCTGGACACAATCCACCGGTGGTATGGAGAGCACGCTCGCAGACATGTGAGTGGCTGGACGCGGAAGGTTTGATTCTTGGAGTAAAAAGGAAGGTCCTTTTTGAGGAAAAACAGGTTCAGCTATACCCTGGGGACATACTGCTGCTTTACACGGATGGCATTACGGAGGCGACAAATCCTGCCGGTGAATATTTTGGCGAGAAACGGCTGTGTGATCTGCTTGAAGAGTATTACGCGTCCTCTCCTCAACAGTTGATTGATAATCTGCTCAGCCAGGTCAGATCATATGTTGGGACACAAAGCTTTGTTGACGACATTTCCCTTGTGATAATGCGTGTGGAAAAATGAGGCTGTCCGCGCTGACAGGCTGCTGAATACGCCGGAATTGAACCCGTCAGAAAAGTCTGTCCAGAAGGTCGAAATCGATGTGAGTTTCCGCCAGGTTTCGTATCAGAGCCAGTTTTTCGGTGTCCGCGGCGGTTATTTTGGACACATCCTCTGTGATGAGACGGTACAGCTCCGCGGTTGTGTACTCCTCCGTACGCATGTAGGGAATGTTGCTGCGATCAAGGATCATCTGGGTGATCGTACTGACCGGAGCAATGCCGGGGATTATCAGCCCGGCGATTCGGGAGCGGTATTCCGGTATTTTGTAAAGATTTGCCAGTGTTACCAGCAGTTCATCACGGCTACTGGTAACAATCACCAGCGAAGGCCCCTGGAT
>JBAQPK010000560.1:0-5505 GCA_049305715.1 Desulfuromonadaceae bacterium
CTCGAATGGAGAGTAGTAATCGCGCACCGTTTCCCAGTAGTTGGCCAACTTCTGCAGCCCCGGAGCGTTGACGAGCGGATCGCGCTCGCTTCCTTCCAGGGTCGCCACCAGCGCGTTCAGGTTGGGCTGGGCGGTCAGACCGGAGAGGGACGAAAGCGCGGCATCAACGATATCCACGCCGGCCTCGCTGGCCTTAAGCAGAGTGGCGCTGCCGTTTGAGGAGGTGTCGTGGGTGTGGAGATGAATCGGTATGCCGACATTCTCCTTGAGCGCCTTGACCAGTTTGTAGGCCGCAAGCGGCTTCAGGAGACCGGCCATATCCTTGATCGCCAGGATATGGGCGCCCATCTTCTCCAGCTCTTTCGCCATATTGACATAGTACTCAAGGGGGTACTTGTCCCGTTTCGGATCGGTGATATCGCCGGTATAGCAGATGGCCGCCTCACAGATTTTTCCCGACCGGCGCACCGCATCCATCGCCACCTTCATGCCGGTTGTCCAGTTGAGCGAGTCGAAGACGCGGAAGATATCGACACCGGAGTCGGCGGCCTCTTCAACGAACTTCTGCACGACGTTGTCGGGATAGTTGGTGTAGCCGACCGCATTGGATCCGCGCAGCAGCATCTGGAACAGGATGTTGGGGATCATCTCCGACAGCTTGTGGAGGCGCTGCCAGGGATCCTCTTTCAAAAAGCGCATCGAGACGTCAAACGTTGCTCCGCCCCAGCACTCCAGCGAGAACAGCTCGGAGCCGAGGTAGGAGGTAGGTTCGGCGATCTTGAGGAGATCGTAGCTCCGGACGCGGGTAGCCAGATTGGACTGGTGTGCATCGCGCATGGTCGTGTCGGTGATCAGCAGTTTTTTCTGTTCCAGAATCCACTTTGAGAGCCCTTCGGCCCCCATCTGCATGAACAGGTCCTTGCTTCCGGACGGGCGCGGCCTGGTGGAATCGACGTACGGGACACGGGCTTCGATCAGCTCCGCCGACTTGAGCGGTTTTACGACTCCGGGCGAACCGTTGACAATCACGTCACCCAGGAAGTTGAGCACCTTGCTGGCACGGTCCTGCTTCTCCCGGAAGCGGAGCAGCTCCGGATGCTTTTCGATAAACGAGGTATCGCACTGCCCGCGGAGGAAGACCGGATGGGTGACAACGTTTTCGAGAAAACCGATATTGGTCTTGACGCCGCGAACGCGAAACTCCTGCAGGGCGCGGTTCATGATGTTGGAGGCATCCGGGAAGGAGAGCCCCCACGAGCTGACCTTGACCAGCAGCGAATCGTAATGGGGGGTGATTTTGGCACCGGTGAAGGCGTTGCCGGCGTCAAGACGGATGCCGCACCCCGCGGCCGAACGGTAGGTGGTAAGGGTCCCGAAATCGGGGGCAAAATTGTTGGCCGGATCTTCGGTGGTGATACGGCACTGGATCGCATAGCCACGCATGTCGATGGCGCTCTGCGACGGGATATTGATCTCGGGATCGGAGAGCTTGTGTCCGCAGGCGACCAGGATCTGGTTCTGCACCAGATTGCGCCCGGTGATCATTTCGGTCACGGTATGCTCAACCTGGATGCGGGGATTCATCTCGATAAAGTAGTGCTTCCCTTCGGCATCAACGAGAAACTCGATGGTGCCGGCGTTGCGGTACTTGACGTGCCCCGCTATTTTGAGCGCCGCCGTGCAGAGTTCCTCACGCTGGCTCTGGGTCAGGGAGAGTGACGGTGCGAATTCGACCACTTTCTGATGACGCCGCTGCACGGAGCAGTCGCGTTCGAAAAAGTGGACCAGATTGCCGTGGTTGTCCCCCAGCACCTGTACTTCTATATGTTTCGGGTGTGCCAGGTAGCGTTCCAGAAAGACCTCGGCGTTGCCGAACGACGCCTTGGCCTCGCTGCTCGCCGCAACGAGCCCCTCAAGGAGTTCCTTTTTGTTGTTGGCCACGCGCATGCCGCGACCGCCGCCCCCCGCCGACGCCTTGATGATGATCGGATAGCCGTGCTCCTTGGCAAAGATCAGGGCATCCTCTTCCTTCTCGATCGGATTTTCCGTGCCGGGAACCACATTGACGCCGGCGGCGATCGCCGCTCTCCGTCCGGACACCTTATCCCCCAATGCGCGCATCATCTCGGCGGTGGGGCCGATAAAGGTTATGCCGTTGACCCGGCACTCCTCGGCGAACTCGGCATTTTCGGCAAGGAAACCGTAACCGGGGTGGATCGCATCGACATCGGCCTTGAGCGCCAGGGCGATGATCTCGTCGATCCCGAGATAGGCGTCGATCGGTGACTTCCCCTTGCCGATCAGATAGGCCTCGTCAGCCTTGTAGCGATGCAGGGAGAGCTTGTCCTCTTCGGAATAAAGCGCCACCGTGCCGATACCCAGTTCCGTGCAGGCACGAAAGATACGAATGGCAATCTCGCCCCGGTTGGCCGCCATGACTTTACGAAATCGGTATTTTTCCATGCTGATGTTCTCCTTGATAAATATATTTAGCAAAACTAAAATAATTCAGTTATTTTGAATAGTTACACACCTTGGAGCCCGCAATAAAACAGATTGGCGAGACTTTGTCAATTAGTAAGTTAGAAATAGATTTCTGCGGCTTTTTGTATCCTTTTTGTGAACGCACTTAATCCCGGTGTAAAGAGGCTGGTAAGTGAGAAATTCATATTTAGGCAATTGCCTGCGGCCTCTCAGCAATTTTTGACAAGGGGGCGACATAAATCGGACTATGGATTTGTAATTCAATTATTTTAATTGGTTACAACAAAAAGTAAATGGTATAGTGCCGCGACGCGAAAAGGCCCTGTCTTTCGAAGTGCGAAGTGATTAATCAGGCGGCACACAGACGCTGACGCGCTGGTGCGCCCCCACCACGTTGGAAAGAGAAAATAATGAATTCTTGGATTTCAATATTACAGGCTCTACTTACACCCACTATCGGGATCATCGCCGCGTACGTTGCTTGGCAGCAGTACAGACTTGCAAAACAGAAGCATGATATTGATATTTTTAACCGAAGGATGCAGGTATATAAAGTTACCGTAGTACTTCTGGTTAAGTGTGAAAGGACTTACTCAATTTCCGAGGATGATTTTTACGAATGGCGAAGGGATGTCGCTGATGCTGAATTCCTGTTTGGTCAGGAAATACTGGATCTATTTGAAGACATCGAAAGAACATCAGCTGAAGTTATTAGAAGTGACGAAGAAAATCCCAGAATAGCAATGAATGATAGAAATGAAGTAGTCAGCATAAACATCGAAGCAGCAAACTTGTTTGAAGATTTTCTGAGTTTTAGAAGGAGGGCGAGTCAATTGTTTGCGCCCTATTTCCAAACCTTTTTAAAGTTAAAGACCGGCCGTTCAAAAGTTAACTATAACGAAATGCTCCAAAAAGAGGAGCATGATCTGGAAAAAGCTCGTAAAAATTTCCCCGTATATACCGCTACGAACGAAGATATTCCATTCTAACATCAGGGTTCTAACTGAGATCCTGAGATACAAAAAATGAGAGTAAAGCAGGCCGTTGAGGTAGCACTGAACAAACTTTGACTTACAAATAGCCCAGAATACGATTAGTTGATTATGCAGCTTGTTTGCGGTGAATATATTGTCCTGCGGCCTGGGCCAATAGACCAGAACGAGTCATGTGGTACTGCACGGCGTAACGATCTATCTCATTCAGAAGATTTTCCGACATGGTGATATTAACCCGCTTTGCTTTGACTTTGAGCTTGGCAAGATCAATGTCTACCAAGAGCCATACCCCTCCTTGATATTCAGGGTTAGCAGCCAATTGTTCTAATGATGTTGGAGCCGGCACGGGTATATCTTCGCCTTCAAAATAAACTTCTGCGGCTTCTTGAATCATGCGTGGCAAGTCCTCCCACTCGTCGGCGGCCGAGAAACAGCCGGGAAAGTCGGGAATTGTTACGCCGTGGGCGTGTTGCTCGTCTCCAACGTGAATATATGCGGGGTATAACATCTTATCTCCATTCCCAACCGGCTTGACGGTAAATGTTCCGCAAGGTTCCGGTTGCCATGTCTTTTCGTGGATGTGGCACCACTACATGACCAGCTTTCGACGGGTGTTTGTACTTCTGGTGGTCGCCTTTACCACCGACGCAAAACCACCCCTCGTTTTCAAGTCGTTTGATGATTTCTTTACTAGTCATAGGATATTTATACACACCAATACACATCATGTCAAAGAAAATGAAAAGTTGCGGCAACTCCACTTCATCAACCAGAAGAGAGAAGCAAGGTTCCAACCAGGCAGAAGCACCGGCCTAAAACCGCCGGTATTCTTCCAGCCCGTTATGCAATCATTAAAAGCAACATCCAATACAAGGAGGAGCAAATACATGAAAAATCATTGTGAACATCTGAAAGCAAAAAGAATGTGGCTGATCATTCCGTTTATTTCTATTTTAACTGCATGTACGCCGGCACACATGGTTCTGAAACAGGACAACTTTGATATCAAAACCGTAAAACCCAAGGATGGCAAAGCAGCCTTGGTAATCGCCAGAACCACTTCATTCGGAGGTGCGATAAATTTTCACACATATATCGAACAAAACATAATCGGTGTTACAAAAGGCAAAGGCTGCATTGTTAAAAATGACATTGAACCCGGCGTGAAATACCTCATTGCGCGGAGTGAAAGTCTTGAAGAGGCGAAGATCAACTTTAAGCCCGATCATATCTACTATGTGCAACAATCGCCACGGATAGGCTGGGTCGTCGCACGGATTAGCATGACCCCGATGTCGCAAGAACAGCTATTGTCAGAAATAGGATCGGATGGATGCACATTGTACGAAATGGACATTAAGGATATGGCGGACAATTTGACAAATGATGAGTACAAGGAAGCCGTTACGGATTATGAGCGTGAATTGACAGAGGGGCATCACAAGGATTTCACTGACTATAAGGGCTTTGCCGTGAAATAAAGCGGTTCAAGCTGTAAAGAAAGACAATTTGAGGGCACTACTGTGGGAATGACTGTGAGCACATAACTTAGGTGGCGGCAGACGGGCTTTGCTTCGCTCTGCCGCTGCGCCCCCACGACGTTGGTCGCAGGAGATGAAATGAAAAAAAGCATCACAACTACATTGTTGTTGGTAGCCCTTACTATTTCGACAACCCATGCCCAGACGGGAACAGACCTCGTCAGTAAATACTTCAAAATTGACAAGTTAAAACGGGTAGATGAGTTTGTTGTCAGGGACGCAATTCTAAAAATAGTTCCACCTGGAACTGATTTGAAAGAAGCAATAAAGAGGCTGGAACGTAACGGAATAAAGTACTGGGACACATGCGCACCTGCTGATAGGTCACCGATTTGGTGCAATTTTTCTTCACCCAAGAATCAACCATCAGAAGCCAGTTACGTAGTAGAGTTCTTCTTCGATCAACAAAATAAATTCAAAAATGTTGAGGTAGTGCGAAGTTACCGAAATAAGGTCCAAGAATACACAACATATCCCACTAAGCC
>JBAQPK010000561.1:0-4187 GCA_049305715.1 Desulfuromonadaceae bacterium
ATCATGTAGTTACCCTCTCCGTGGAGGGGTGACAGGTTCCGCACCATAGCACTCCGGAAGCATACAGACAAGCGGCCGTTTGCCGTGTCAACCGGCAGGGGTGATATCCCGCAAGGCGGCTATTATCTCCGCGCCGGTTTCCGGAGTCATGCGTCCATGCTGCTCTTCGCCGACCATCATGCAGGGAGCCTCGCCGCAGTTGCCGAGGCATGAGCAGGGGAGCAGCGTTATGGATCCATCAGGCGTGGTCGAGCCCGGCTTGATTTCCAGAAGATTAGCCAGGGATTCCAGCAGCGTTTCCCCCCCCGAAGCCCAGCAGGAGATCGAATCGCAGACATGCACGACGTGGCGCCCCACCGGCCGGCGATAGATCATTTCATAGAATGTGGCCAGTTCTTCAACCTGCAGCCGTGACAAGCCCAGCAGCCGTGAAGCCTCTTCAAGCGCTTCATCGGTGAGCCACCCATAATGCCGCTGCAGCTCTTTCATGACATCGACAGCCGTCTCGCGATGGGTGACCGCACAGGAAACACGCTGTTCAAGGGTTGTTTTGAGATGCTCGGGGATCATGGGCGGTATTATAGATGCTTTGGCGCGTGTGGCAAGGGGAAAGAGGGGCGATCGGTTCAGCTTGGGTAAATCCTGTCCCATGCTTGTCAAGATTTCATAACGAACAACGAAATCTATTACAAAAACCTGGCGAATACCTGGTTTGAAAGCAACATTCCTCGTAGAGTCAAGGTAAGTGCATCCTCGTCTTGAATGAGAAGACCGAGGTCGGCAAGGTCTGCCGCTCCTGGACCGTACACGGATTCCAGCGACCGGCCGAACTCACATTCAAATGCATGCCGGCTCACCCCATCCGAAAGGCGCAAGCCCAGAAACATATATTCCGCCATGGCATCACCCTGCGTCAGCCGCGATTCGGCGATCCGCGCCGGTTGCCCGGACGTCACCCCGCGGCGATATTCCTCCAGGCTGTCAGGATTACTGAAGCGTACGCCATGCCCCTCCCGCAGGAACGAATGCGCCGCAACACCCAGACCCAGGTAGCCGTCACGTCTCCAATAGCCGCTGTTGTGCCGGGATCTGAAGCCGGTGCGGGCATAGTTGGCAATCTCGTAATGTTCAAAGCCGGCTACAGTTAAAAGCTCGTCCGCCAGTTCAAACATGTCCGCCGAAAGGTCGTCATCTGCCAGCTCCGGGCTGTCCGCAGGATAGGTATGGGCAAAGGGTGTTCCTTCCTCCACCGTCAGCCCGTAGATGGAAATATGCTCCGGGCAGAGCTCGATGGCGTGCTGCAGTTCCGATCGCCATTGATCGAGGCTCTGGCCCGGAAGGGAGTGAATCAAGTCGATACTGACGTTTTCGAATCCGGCCTCGCGTGCATCCCGAAAAGCCTGACGGGACTGTCCGGTAGTATGAATGCGTCCCAGGCAGCCCAGAAAACGATCGTCAAATGTCTGAATTCCCAGTGAAATCCGGTTGATGCCGGCGTGACGGAATGCCTTCAGGGAAATGCGGTCGACGGTGCCCGGGTTTGCTTCCAGAGTGATTTCTGCATCTGCCGAGATGCCCGGCCAGACGGCTATCTCGTTCAGCAGCCGGGCCAGCTGCAGCGGCTGCAGCAGCGAGGGCGTGCCGCCGCCGAAATAGATCGAATCAACCGGCCCGGCACCGGAAGCGCGGAGCTGCAGTTCACGACTGAGTAGTGCAGGGTACTCGGCGAGTTCGTTTCTCTCCGGTTTGCAGGAGACAAAGGCACAATAGCGACATTTTTCGACGCAGAACGGCACGTGGATATAGAGCCGATTAAACATGCATACTCCTTTTTTGAGTGCCGAGCGAAAAAAGATATGATAGTATCAGACCACAAAGTCGGTAAACACAAAAAAAGGGGAATCCATGAAAAAGAACCTTATGCTGTCATTATCCTGCGTCATTGCACTATCTTCCGGTACGGTCGTGCTGGCCATGCCCGACAATGCCGCGTCGCCTGCGGCCGAAAAATCGTCCCAACCGGCCGCCCCGGTCATTTCCGGCAAGGTCCTTCAGACTATGGACAGTGGTGGCTATACGTACATGCATGTCCAGAAGAAAAACGGAGAAAAAGCCTGGGTTGCCGTAATGACAACACCCGTCACGGTTGGTTCCCAGGTGAGCTTCAAGGGCGGCATGGAGATGACCGACTTTGAAAGCAAGAGCCTTAAACGCAAGTTTGACAAGATATTCTTTGCTGATTCTGTTGCTGTTTCCGGCGGCTCCGCGAAGGGTGCTCCGGTGGCTTCGACAAAAGGTAAAAAGAGTGCGTCCGGCGGCAGCAAGGCAGCCGCTTCGGCCAAAGATACCAAAATATCCGTATCCAAGGCTGCCGGGGCAAACGCGTATACCATTCAGGAGATCTTTGCCAACAGCGCCAAGCTGAACAAGAAGCAGGTCGTTATCAAAGGCAAAGTTGTAAAGGTGTCGTCCGGGATCATGGGTAAAAACTGGATTCATATTCAGGACGGAACCGGCAATCAGGCCAAGAAGAACCATAACCTTGTCTGCACAACACAGGATATGGCTGATGTGGGTGACGTCGTGACGGTGAGCGGCGTTCTTGCAAAAGACAAAGACTTTGGCGGCGGATACAA
This sequence comes from Desulfuromonadaceae bacterium, assembly GCA_049305715.1. Classification (GTDB taxonomy): domain Bacteria; phylum Desulfobacterota; class Desulfuromonadia; order Geobacterales; family Pseudopelobacteraceae; genus JACRCG01. The sequence goes on from JBAQPK010000561.1 coordinate 2,637, forward strand.
GTACAGCGCTATTGTTGAAGAGTCAACGATCAAGAAATAATAAAATAACAGATAATCAGTATCCCGAGCCCTTCGCCATTCCGCGGAGGGCTCTTTTTTTTGTCTGTTGAAAAAACTGCCGGACGATGGAGGCGGGACGAATCTTGGGCCGTAATGGAAGGTGCCAATCTGATCCGGAGGATGTCAGCTGGACGGGCAACGGGGTCTGAAAAAGGGGTTGATCGGAGTTTGTAACTGGGCGCGATCTATCGAAGTTTGAATGTGGCGAGCGGGGTACTCATGCTACCCGCATCTATCTGGCGGTCAAACCGGCCAGATTGAAATTAACCGTATAGGATTGGTTCCCGGGGCGCTGATGAACCGCAAGGCTCACGCTCCAGCATTTATGACGATATTCGGCGGCATACACAGCTTCGAGGAAATCACCCCGGTCAAACGAGTAGCGGGCGGTATAAGAAAGATTCAGCGGCTTGATCAGTTTTGTTGAGAGCCGCCCCTCGAAATATTCCACCTCATTGCGGGCCATCTGGTAGCCGGCTCCGATCGAGTTCCCCTTCCGGTCGTCAGCTTCAACCCCTGCAACAGCAGTTGAGAGGTGATGTTCGTACAGGTTATAGCGGGCATCGAATGTGATTCGCAGCGGTCCGGTCAGCCACGTATCCGATTCCAGCATCAGATCGCTCCATGGTCGTTGACTCTCGACAAGCGTCAGAAGGTCACGCCGCCCCCCCTCGATTGCATAATCAGCGCTAAGCTTGATTCGTGAAATGTCACGATATTCAGTCGTATCACCGGAGACAAATTTACCGTTCATCAAGCTGGTTGCCGACAGGGAAATCATATTCCGGTGGATCATGCGGTCGGTGTAATCATAGAGCGGAAGCCGCTGTTGATCTCGCTCCGGTACGAAGCTGTAGCTGAATTCCGGAATGATTTCGTGCCTGATTTTTTTGAGCCGCTGGAAATGTGTGTCGTAGATGCGCGTCAGTGATGTTGATACGCGTACGCCCGCCTCCGGTAGCAGATCTCCGTCACTTCCCTTGATTTCGTTGTTGCTGCCCCGCTTCTCGGTAGCATATCCTCTGATATGTGCCCCGGCGAACAGTGTCGCCTGAAGATAGCTGTTTCGGAACGGGAGCAGAGTTATCCGGGGAAAGAGATGGAGGCGCTGACCGCTGGGGGACGATTCCCGGTAGAGGTTGCCGGCGGACCCGTCAAGATCAAAATAGAGCGGCAGGGAGAAGATGGCCTTGCGAACTCCTGCGACGCCCAATGACGGCAGCGTCTGGAGTGTTGCCCGGTTATTGGCGGCATAGAGATCCTCGTTGTACCGCAGATAGGAGGTTACGGCATAATGCTGCCATGTTTTCAGTGTGTTGATGGTTGTATCACTCGATTGACGGTTGTAATCACCGCTTTTTTCACCAAAATCATTCAAAAAGGTCCGGTCACCGGTGGCATTGACCGACATGCGCAGATTTGCGTCAGGTGAGAAGATTTCCTTGTGTTCCTGATTCAGCTGCCAGCGCCATCGCTCCTCCAGTTGATCGT
>JBAQPK010000562.1:0-10572 GCA_049305715.1 Desulfuromonadaceae bacterium
GTTCTTGACTCGCTGCCCAAAGGCAGCGTCATCATTGATTGAGAGGCAGAGCAGGCCGCTTTCACGGTCAGTGCCAACGTCACGAACCAGAGGTTGACACACTTCATTGAGCCGGGTGGCCTCGAAAAGACCGAAGAGCGGGATAAAGAACTGATGCGGTTTGGTCGCTTGAATAGGCAGCGCGTCAACGATCTTCTGTAACTCTTCGGGTGTATGCGGGCGGATATTCTTGCTTTTGATCGTCTCCTCGTCGTAACCGAGTTTCATTGCATATGTCTGTAGCAGGTAGGATTTTTCAACCAGCCAGTTGAAGAACCAGGTCACCATTTCCAGGTAGCAGCCCTGGGTCCTCAGGTCGAGCAATGCATGGCGGCATGAGCGGCGGGCTTCGTCTTCGTCTTTCCCCGCTTTTATGCTGGCCTCAAAATCAGCTTTATTTTCGCTAATAAGTTCCAGGAGATCCCTGTGTTTTAAGTTCTTGGCCCTCGAAAAATTCGCCGGCACATACGAGAGCGTCTCTTTGTAGCCGATGAAGTCCTCAAGTAGAAACTCTTTGACGTCCTTATCGCCTGCCAGCTTCACAAATAAGGCAAGCGAGAACACCTGCTTGTTCTTGGTGCGGGGCTTCCATTTCATGCTCCTGTCGCGCACGTAGAGGTCCATCAGGGCAGTAATGCTGCCGCCATTTGCCATTTCGTTCATCGAATTGGCAAATCTGCGGCTCTGAAACGACATCGCCACCTGCTCCAGAATCCGATCATAGTCGTTGTCGTAGTTGCCGTTCAGCCGCTCCACCTCGATGGAGTGATACATCTTGTTGGTCTTGATCACCTCGCGGCATGCCGCCAGGAACTCGACCCCCTCCGGATTAATTTCCTCGATCTGGTGGCCCTTTTCCATCAGGAGGTCCTGAGCCTGGTAGGCGCCCTCGGCCAGGTTGTTATTGATCAGCGAGTACGTGTTCATGGCCTGGTAGCACTGGTGCATGGTAACCAGAGCGGCGGTGTCGTCGCTACTGAGCGGTTTTTGGGTGAGGCGACCCAGTTCCTGTTGATCTAGGCGGTGATCGAGGTTGGTGTGGGCATACCGAGTTGCCAGCTGCCGGGTGAGTGTTGCCATGCGGGCCTCCATGAAGTGGTATTGCACCGTGGTCAGCCACGTGCGCAGCCTGCGCCTGGCTTCCGGCAGTCGGCGGGTGCCCAGGGATTGCTTGAGCTCCCGTCGGCCGACCAGTGACACCAGTTCTTCAGGCACCCTCACCCTACCATAATAGATACCGCCCCTCAAAATGAGGCCCAGTTGTTGACATGACGCATTTAGTGGCATGGCCGCCCTCCTGGCTGCCGGCACCCAGGCACCCATTCAGGGGCGACTGTGTACCAGTTGTGTACCAGTCAGGCGCAAACAAAAAGGCAACCTCTGTAAATACAGATGGTTGCCTTTGGTTTTGGTGGAGCTGAACGGGATCGAACCGTCGACCTATGCGTTGCGAACGCATCGCTCTCCCAGCTGAGCTACAGCCCCATGAAATTAATTGGTATGTTCTGCCAGCGGCAATGTTATGGCGAAGACAGCGCCCTGTCCGGAATTGCTGACTTCAATCGAACCGAAGTGATTGAGGATAATGCGGTTTGCAATCGCGAGGCCAAGGCCGGTGCCATGATGTTTCGTCGTGAAGAACGGGTTGAATATCTGCGGCAGCATCTCTTTCGGTATCCCTCCGCCGGTGTCCTCGATGGTTGCAATAACCGTTTTCTTGCCGCTTGATGATTTTTCGAGGGTTAGTGTCAGCTTCCCCCCGTTCGGCATCGTATCACAGGCATTCAGGATCAGGTTGAGAAAAACCTGTTTCAACTGATGCGCGTCGCCGGAAACGGTCAGGGGGGAGGAAGCACAGGAAAGCGAGATCTCGATATTATGATCCTCAAAAGCGGTAGCGCAACTTGCCAGGCAATCCTGAATGATCTCCTCCAGGTTGCAGGAGCTGAAGCAGATGGTCGGCTTGCGTGAAAATGCCAGAATTTCAGCCAGCATTTTCTCCAGACGGCTGACTTCCGAAACGATGGTGCCGGCATACTGGTGCTCCCGTGTCGCAGTCGGCAGAGACTTGAAAATCCGTCCGGCAAATCCTCCGATGGTGATAAGCGGGTTTTTCAGCTCGTGGGCCATGTTTGCCGCCATTTCTCCGATGGCGGCCAGGCGCCCGCCCTGCAGCAGGCGTTCCCGTGCCTCCCGCAGGTTTGCATGGGCTTCTTCGATGCGGTTATACAGCATCGAGTTTTCTATCGCCATACCGGCCTGATTGGCAAAGAGCTGAAGAAAATGCAGATTTTCACTTGAAATTTCACGGGTGGAATCCGGATTGTCAACCACGATCATGCCGATGGTATTTTCGCGGGCGACAAGCGGTACCGCTGCAAATGATCCGCCGCATAACGGCCTGATAGTGTGGCAGGCCGGGCAGTTTTGGCAGAGGGGGTCGTTGGAGTGGCAGAGACTCCGCTCTGAAACGATGCGTTGTATGAGCGGGCAGGAACCGTCGATTTCAATGCGTGTCAGGCGAACCTGCATACAGAATTCAGAAGAGCGCTGCCGCGAAATTATTTCATCGCTTATATCCCAGCGACTCCCGAGGGGATCATCTCCGTCTACTATCTGCAGCCCTTCGGAAAGCTGGCGGGTTACACCCAGCATGCCCTGCAGGACGTCGGATTTCTCGCTCCGCAGAAACAGAATGGAACGTTCAAAGAGAGAGGATGATTGCGCGGTAATAGCAGTAAGGATCAGGTGGGTCAGCTTGTTGATGCGTATCGTGGAAAGCATGGTGTTGCTGAGCTGATACAGAAGCGTCAGTTCTGACAGACGATTATCGATTTCACGATGTTGCTGAGAATCATGAACGCTCATGTTTGATCCCGTGGGCCATCATGCTGACGGTATAATTAAATCCGGCGTTCCTTTTCCTCGGCGGCCATCTTGCAGTTGATGCATTGCGTGGTTACGGGTCTCGCCTTAAGGCGGGCCTCGCCGATCTCTTCTCCGCAATCGTCACAAATGCCGAACTCATTGGACTCTATCCGGTCGAGGGCGTCCTTGATTTTATTGATCAGCTTCCGTTCCCGGTCCCTGATACGCAGTTCGAAGTTGCGATCCGACTCCTGGGTGGCCCGGTCAGTCGGGTCGGGAAAGTTCGATGCATCCGACGTCATCTCCGTCACGGTCTTGCCTGCCTCGCCCAGCAACGCTTTCATTTCCTCATTCAGGATGTTTTTGAAATAATCCAGTTTTTCCCGTTCCATGGCGCGCTCCCAATTTCAAATAAACTACGAGATTCTAGTGAGAATCAGTCAACAAGTCCAGAAAAAAAACGGGTGCGGCAATCCCGGTTTTGCCGGCTCATTTTACAAAACTATTACATTACCTGCGATGGCTGTCCTGCTACAATGCGCTGATAAAATCACTACGGCGGGGGCACCTGATGGTACAGCCACTACAAATTGGAAAGCATACCGTTCGCTATCCTCTCATCCAGGGCGGCATGGGCGCCCGGATATCTGCCGGCAGGCTTGCCGGCCATGTCGCAAAATGCGGTGGGGTCGGACTGGTTGCGGCGGCAGGCATAGCCCTTAATAGCGGACTCTATGACGGTACGAACTTTTTTCAGGCTGAAGCCGAGGCTTTCAAGGCGGAGTTGCGCAAGGCATACGAGATTGCTCCCGACGGAATTATCGGCGTCAATGTCATGGTCGCTCTCTCCGATTTTGAGCCGCTCGTCAGGGCGGCCATCGAAGGGGGCGCCAAGGTGATCGTCTGCGGAGCCGGCCTCCCGATGGGACTGCCGGAGCTGACTGCCGACCATCCCGATGTTGCATTGGTGCCGATTGTCTCTTCGCTTCGGGCGGCCCAGCTTATCGCACGCAAGTGGCTGAAAGCCTACCACCGGCTGCCTGATGCGGTCGTGGTTGAAGATCCCGATACGGCGGGCGGGCATCTGGGCGAAAAGATGGAAAATATCGGCACCGGCGAGTATGACCAGTACGCAACGGTGCGTGATATCAAGGCGTTTTTCCGTGATGAGTGCGGAACCGCCGTACCGGTGATTGCCGCCGGCGGTGTCTGGGATCGGGCGGATCTGGAGCACGCCCTGGCTGAAGGGGCTGACGGAGTCCAGATGGCGAGCCGTTTTGTCTGTACCGAGGAGAGTGATGCCAGTGACGAGTTCAAGCAGCGCTACCTCGACTGCACGAAAGAGGACATCGGCCTGATCATGAGTCCGGCCGGACTGCCGGGGCGTGCCATTTCCGGGAACATCGAGCAGATCCGTCAGTACGATCTTGACCGCCACACCCCCTGCCAGATGGGATGCCTTAAAAAATGCTCCTACAAGGAGTCGGGCGAGCGCTTCTGCATCGTTACTGCCCTTGATCGCGCCCAGCGCGGCGACGTTGAAACCGGCCTCGTCTTCTGCGGTACCAACGCCTGGAAAGCCGACCGGATCACGACCGTGCAGGCGATCTTTGACGAGCTTTTCGGCGACGTGCCGGGAAAATAGCCGCGGCTTGCGGCGCGGCACTCCCGATGAAAAGTGCATTTGATCCGGCGGTGTTATTTTCTGCTTGACTTGTTATCTCCATGTATCTATATTCCATAACTCTTTAAAAATCAGAAGCGGATGGAGATGGCATATGTACGCAGTTATCAAAACAGGTGGAAAGCAATACAAGGTTACCGAAGGCGAATTTCTCAAGGTTGAAAAACTTGATGGCGAAATCGGCGACAGCATAGAATTTGCCGAAATCCTTATGGTCGGTGGAGAAAAGACGGTCGTGGGCGCACCGCTCGTCGCCGGGGCTTCCGTGACGGCCAAGATTGCCGTGCAGGGCAAAGGCAAAAAGGTCCTCGTATTCAAATCCAAACGCCGTAAAGACTCACGCAAACTGCGCGGTCATCGTCAGCACCTGACCGTTCTCAAAATCGAAAAGATTACCGCGTAATCAAAGCATAATATTTTTCCCAGGAGATACGGAAATGGCACATAAGAAAGCTGGTGGTAGTTCAAGGAACGGCAGGGATTCAGGCGGACAACGTCTCGGCTGCAAAAAATTCGGCGGCGAAACCGTCAAGGCAGGCAACATCATTTACCGTCAACGCGGCACCCAGATCCACCCCGGCAACAACGTCGGCTGCGGCAAGGATTATACCCTGTTCGCCCTGATCGAAGGCGTGGTGGCATTCGAGCGTCTCGGCAAGGATCGCAAAAAGGTTTCGGTATACCCGAACTAAGGCACCCTGTCATACATTCATGCAAAAGGCCCGGAAGATTATTCTTCCGGGCCTTTTGCTATTACGTGATGACGCTCCATGCCGAATTTCTTTGAGGCGGCCCGGTTACGCCGATTGTCGGGGCCGCATGGAGCTGTCGGAAATTACCAGCGTGCCGGCCGCTTACCTCCCTTTATGTGCCTGCTTCTGAACTCCCAGGGCGGCTGCGGGTTGGATTCTCTCCAGAGCCCGGCGCGGCGCGACCGTGCCCCGGTTTCACTGCCGATGTATTCGGATGCGTACGGACCCTGCAGATAGCGGCGATACGCCCACGCCATCCCTTCGGACACCATCTCGCGGTTGATGTCCCTCCCGTCACAGCGGATCACCGCCACGGCTCGCTGGTACTGATCGATATCCACAATCTCCGCCGCCACACGCTGCCCCATGATTTTCTGTTTCAGCGCCTGCCGTGACAGGTCGCCCCACGGCTGCCCCGGACGGTCCGGTTTCTTCGTCTCCGGGGCATCGATGCCGTACAGCCGCACCTTGAGCCGGCTCTTTTCCCGGGTGGTCAACAGCACGGTGTCGCCATCGTAGACCGCGCGCACGATCCCTTCCACCGTTCTTCCGGCGCAGGCGGTGCCGGCCAGGAGCAGGATCTGCAGGATAAGTACGATGCATGTTCTCATCAGATCAGCTCCGAAGCATAGTTGAACTCGGTTGTTCCCGGGAGCTCCCGTCCCGACTTGAAGGCGGCGATGATTTCGCCCCACCGCTCCCGTGGTTCTTCACTGAGATCGATCACAAACGAGCCGCACCCCTTCTGGCGCAATTCCCCATGCCGCGCCGTCAGCGAAAACGGCAGCGCCGAACTGATCGTCTGCAGGCCGTCCTGGCTTGTGACACGGTAGGTCTCTCCCCGGTCTGAACGGAGCGGCGTGTTGGCATGCACGTCCTTGATGCGGATCTTGGTGGTCATGACCGGCAGCGGCCCATAGACCATCATCCGCTGTTCGATGTCGATACCGGCCGACAGCAGTTCGGCAAGATTGCCGCGGTCGTCCTCCAGATAGAGTGTTGCCGCCGTGGCGCCAAGCTCCCGCCAGGCGGCCAGCGCCTGGCTGTTCAGCGAGAAACAGCGGTACCAGGTGGAGATCTGCACTCCCACGAGGGGGCGAAGCAGTTCGAAATGGGACAGGTTGGCTGCCTCAAAACGGCGGAACCCGGCCTTGTACAGGGCGCGGAGCGTGTCGCGGTACAGCTGCAGCTCCCGATCGAAGAGCATGAACGGAAGCTGCCAGATAATCCGCTCCTCGGAGCCGCGCATGCGCGGAACCGCCGTGGCGAGTCCGTGGATGACCACTTTCGAGAGCGGCAGCAGTACGGCATCGGCGCCGTTCTGGAGCGGAAAGCGCCACTCCTTCGGATCAGCGACGACGACCGTCAGCGTTTCCCGTGAAGCCGGACGTCGCAAAGCGGACTGCGCGGATTCGACCTCCCGCAGCGCCCCCTTCCGGGCGGATGCGATCTGCTCGCGGAAAACGGCCGAGGAGGCTTCGCGCAGCTGCCCGTAAAACCGGCGCCGCAGATCCTTGAACAGGGCTGATGGAATCAGCACGGCCGGAAAACCGGGCGCTTCCAGCGACTCAAGCCGGAACGGCGTATCGCCGCATTTCGAAAACTGGCCGGACAGAACCGCCTGCATGTCGCCGCTGTGGGCCGGCTCCAGCGGGCCGACCGGAAAGGTGAAGCTGTGGTGAAATCCCGCGACGTCGGCGGAGATGCGGAGCTCTTCTCCCTCCAGCGAAACGGCCAGCCGGCAGGGAAGTCTGTCCCCCTGACCCCCCTCAAGCCGGCGCAGGCAGGCGTTGTCGCTCATGGTAAACGCTTCCCGGGAGGAAACCTTGTAGATCGAATCGCCGACGGAGAAGCTGAAGGGCGTTTCAACTTCCACCAGACTTCCGGCCGGGGCCTCCATGCACTTTCTCCGGTTGAGGGTTATCTCGCGCAGGGTCCAGGCCTGACCGGCCATGTCGCTTTTCGGCTGCGCCCGCAGGCGGTCCCCGACATAGAGGGGATCCCTGGTTTCAAAGGTCAGGCTCTTCCCCTTGACCGATTTGATCTGGCCGATAAAGCGCCCGGTCCCCCCCTTCTGCCAAGGGTTGGCGATATCATCGGGCTGCTGTGACGCCAGAAAACCCTTCGTTGGCGTGCGGCCGAACGAATATTTCAGGATCCCCTTCGCGGCCGCCAGCGCCTCCTTGTGCGAACCTTCCGGGGCGTCCAGTACGGTGCGGTAGGCTTCGACCACGGTGGCGACGTACTCGGCAGATTTCATCCTCCCCTCGATCTTGAGCGACTTCACCCCCGCCTTGATTAGGTCCGGGAGCAGGTCGATCGCCGACAGGTCGCTGGTGGAAAAGTAGTGCCCCTCCTTGCCGCGATGGCTGTACAGTCGGCGGCAGGGCTGGGCGCAGCGTCCGCGGTTGCCGCTGTGCCCCCCTAGCAGCGAGGAGAAGAAGCATTGTCCCGAAATGGAGAAGCAGAGGGCGCCATGGACGAAGCACTCGATCTCCACCGGTGTCGAGGCGGTGATGGCGGCAATTTCATCGATCGCCAGTTCGCGGGCCAGCACGGCCCGCTGAAAACCGAGATTCTCCAGCATCTTGACACCCGGCGTGTTGTGGATCGTCATCTGGGTCGAGGCGTGGAGCGGAATGGAGGGGAAGTGATTGCGGATCAGCCGCGCCACCGCGAGGTCCTGCAGGATCACGCCGTCCACCCGCATTCCCGCCAGGGCGGCCAGCGTATCGACGAGTTGGGGTAACTCGTTTTCCTTCACCAGGGTGTTGAGGGTGATGTAAATGCGGCGGTTCTGGCCGTGGGCGTAGGCGAGCATCCGCTCCATCTGCGCCAGCGTGAAGTTCTTGGCCCGGGCCCGGGCCGAGAACCCCTGCAGCCCGGCATACACGGCATCGGCGCCTTTCTCGATGGCGGCGAAGAAGGATTCGAGCGAGCCGGCAGGGGCGAGGAGTTCGGGTTTTGTTTGCGTGGTATTCATGGCTTCCTTATAAACACGAAAGCGCCCCGAAGCGGGGCGCTCTGTTTTTACCAAAAGAACGTAATTCTTGTGTCAGAGAGTGCGCACAGGGCGCATTCTCATTTTTCCAGCAGGATGCGCAGCATCCGGCGGAGCGGTTCCGCCGCTCCCCAGAGCAGCTGGTCGCCGCAGGTGAAGGCCGACAGGTACTGCGGCCCCATCTTCATCTTGCGCACCCGGCCGATCGGCACCGTCAGGGTTCCGGAGGTCGCGGCGGGGGTGAGCCCGGCCAGGGTTTCGGCCTTGGTGTTGGGAATCAGCTTGACCCACTGGTTGTCGTTCTTGATCAGGTTCTCGATCTCGGCGAGCGGCAGATCCTTGTTCAGCTTGATCGTCAACGCCTGGCTGTGGCAGCGCATCGCGCCGACCCGGACGCAGATGCCGTCCACCGGGATTGGAGTCGCGGTCCCGAGGATCTTGTTGGTTTCGGCAAACCCTTTCCACTCCTCGCGGCTCTGGCCATCCTCGACCTCGCGGTCGATCCAGGGGAGCACATTGCCGGCCAGCGGGAAGCCGAACTCCTTGGTCGGCATGGAGCCGTCGCGCAGGGCGGCGGTGACCTTCCGGTCGATTTCCAGAATGGCGGAGCCGGGGTTTTTCAGCTCTTCGGCGACGACACCGTGCAGAACCCCCTTCTGTGCCAGCAGTTCACGCATGTTGGGAGCGCCGGCGCCGCTTGCAGCCTGATAGGTCATCGAGCTGATCCATTCCACCACGCCGGCGCGGAACAGGCCGCCCAGCGCCATCAGCATCAGGCTGACGGTGCAGTTGCCGCCGATGAAATCCTTCTCCCCCTTGGCCAGCGCCGCATCGATAACGTCGCGGTTGACCGGGTCGAGGATGATGACCGCGTTCGGCTCCATGCGCAGGGTGCTGGCCGCATCGATCCAGTAGCCGTTCCATCCCTGCTTGCGCAGTTCGGGGTGGACCGACTTGGTGTAGTCGCCCCCCTGGCAGGTCAGGATGACGTCCAGTTTCTTGAGTTCGGCGATATTCGAGGCGTCCTTCAGGGTGCCCGCGTTCAAGGGAGCAGGCTGTCCGGCCTGTGAAGTGGTAAAAAAGACCGGTTCAAAACCGAGTGCAAAATCGTTCTCTTCCTGCATCCTCTGCATGAGAACCGAACCAACCATACCGCGCCATCCGACGATTCCGACTTTCATAATAGTTTCCTTTTCTCGTGATCTTGAGGGGTAACCTGCCCCTGACGACATGCTGCACTCATCCTGCTATAAATTCGCGATTATAGCCGCACCAATTTCCTTTGTATTCACCAGCTTCTCGTTGTCCTTGTTCTGGTAGATGTCGGCGGTGCGGTATCCCTGATCGAGCACCTTTTCCACCGCCTTGTCGATCGCATCCGCGGCCTCAAGCATCCCGAAGGAGAACTTGAGCATCATCGCGGCGGAGAGAATCTGGGCGATCGGATTGGCAATCCCCTGGCCGGCGATGTCCGGAGCCGAACCGCCGGACGGTTCGTACATGCCGAAGGTGCCTTCCGCCAGCGAGGCGGAGGGGAGCATGCCGAGCGAACCGGTCAGCATCGCGGCTTCATCGGAAAGGATATCGCCGAACATGTTCTCTGCCAGAATCACGTCAAACTGCTTGGGCCATTTCACCAGCTGCATCGCGGCGTTGTCAACATACATGTGGGTCAGCTCGACGTCCGGATATTCCTTGGCAATGCCGATAACGATCTCGCGCCAGAGCACGGAAGAGGAGAGGACGTTGGCCTTGTCGATGGAGCAGACCTTTTTGCCGCGCTTTCTTGCGGCCTGAAAGGCAACATGGGTGATCCGCTCGATCTCCGGTACGGAGTAACGGAGGGTGTCGATGCCGACCCGCTCACGTCCAACCCCTTCGATACCCTTCGGCTGGGAGAAATAGATTCCCCCGGTCAGTTCACGGATCACGAGAATATTGAAACCGCCCCCGATAACCTCTTCCTTGAGCGACGATGCACCGGTCAGGGAGGGAAAGATGATGGCGGGGCGCAGGTTTGCGTACAGGCCGAATATCTTGCGGAGCGGCAGCAGCGCGCCGCGTTCCGGCTGCTCGTCCGGCGGCAGTGTTTCCCATTTCGGGCCGCCGACCGAGCCGAACAGAATGGCGTCGGAAGCCTTGCAGATATCGATCGTGCTCTGCGGCAGCGCCTTGCCTTCGTTGTCGATCCCGGCTCCGCCGACGTTGGCCGGGGTACGGGTAAAGGT
>JBAQPK010000563.1:0-3194 GCA_049305715.1 Desulfuromonadaceae bacterium
GGCTCATGGCGCTTCTCTCCGACCTGAAACGGCAGGGGAAGCGGGTGGTCGGCTACGGCGCCACTTCGAAGAGCACCACCATCACCAACTATTGCGGCATTACCCCCGACCTCGTGGAGTTCATCAGCGACACCACCCCGATCAAGCAGGGAAAGTTCAGCCCGGGAGCCCATATCCCGGTGCGCCACTATGACGAGTTCACGAAGAATCACCCCGAGTACGCGCTGCTGTTTGCCTGGAATCATGCCGCCGAGATAATGGCGAAAGAGGAGCGTTTTCGCAATGCCGGGGGGAAGTGGATCGTGTATGTCCCCGGGGTTCGGGTTCTTGACTAGCGAGGAGAGAAGGAATGATCGAAGGGGTTACGCTAAAGGAATTGATGACACACTGCGATGAACGCGGTTTTTTCCGCGAGATCATCCGGAGCAGTGATGAGTTATTTGCCGAGGGGTTCGGCCAGTGGAGCCACTCTCTCATGTTCGACGGAGTAATCAAGGCCTGGCATTTCCACCATGTCCAGACCGATTGGTGGTACGTGGTCAGCGGGGTTCTGCGGGTTGGGCTGTGCGATATGCGTCCCGATTCCGCCACCTACAAACAGACCATGGATTTCCTGATGGGCGATGTGCAGCCGGCGCGGGCGCTCAGGATACCTGCGGGGGTCGCCCATGGGTGCAAGACCGTCCAGGGACCGGTTAACCTGCTGTATGTGACCTCTCATGAGTACAACCCGGCCGATGAAATACGCATTCCCTATGATGACCCGGACATCAAATTCGACTGGCTGCGCGGTCCTGCTATCACCTGAAAGAGCAGCGTTTCTATTCCTGGAGGATGACCACGGACATGACAGTGAATCTTCAAGACAAACAGTGTGTCGAATCCTTTAAAGGGAAAAGTATCCTTATAACCGGAGGCGCCGGTTATCTGGCTTCCAATCTGGTGTCGCTTCTGGGGCAAACGGAGTGCCGTATCATCAGGATGGACCGGCCTGATGCCGGTTGGGAAAAGGTTTCCGGTGCGGCGCAGGTAACCGATGTCACCTGCGATATCTGTGACCCGTCCGTCTGGAATGTCCTGGAGGGGATAGATTTTATCTTTCACCTCGCGGCCCAGACCAGTACCTACGTTGCCAATGCCGCTCCGGTGGATGACCAGGCAATCAATGTCATGCCGATGCTGAATCTGCTGGAGGCCTGCCGGCTGCTGGGTACATGTCCCACTGTCTGTTTTGCAAGCACGGTTACCATCGCGGGTATACCCGATCGGCTGCCGGTGGATGAAACCCATCCGAATCATCCGCTTACCGTGTATGATCTCCACAAATTCATGGCTGAACAGTATCTGTGCTGGTATGCGGAACAGGGTTTTGTGAATGGTGTCGCCCTGCGCCTGGCAAACGTGTATGGTCCCGGGCCACGCAGCAGCCGTTCCGATCGGGGCATACTCAACCAGATGGTCCGTCGTGCCCTTGAGGGAAAAGAGCTGACTGTTTACGGCACGGGTGAGTACGTGCGGGACTACGTCTACGTGGAGGATGTCGCCCGGGCCTTTATGAGTGCCGCTTTGCACGGCAGGATGTTGAGTGGCCGTTATTTTGTTATTGGCAGCGGTGCGGGGTATTCCATCGCCGAGGCGATGCGGATGATCGCAGACCACGCCACGACAAAGACCGGATTGCCTGTTGACGTGGAGCACATCGACCCCCCCGATGCTCTCTCCCCGATTGAACAGCGTCACTTTGTGGCGGATTCGCGTCGTTTTAGCGAGGCCACCGGCTGGAAAGCCCGCTATTCCCTTGCTGAAGGTATCGACCATACCATGGAGGCTTTTTCATGAATGTGCTAATCGTTGGCGGTGCGGGATTCCTTGGCGTCAACCTTGTACGTCGCTGCCTCTCTGAACCGGGCGTGAAGGTTACGGTCATGGATTCACTGGATCCGCACCTGCATTCCACTACCAGAAATCTGCAGGGAATCTGGTCGCAGATACGTTTTGTACGAGGTGACATGCGCGATGAAACCCTGCTGGCAGACATCGTCCAGGGACAGGACATCATTTTTAACTGTGCAGCACAAACATCCCACCCTCTCTCTATCCAGTACCCTCTGCTTGATGCGGAAATAAATTGCCTCGGCAATCTGAAGCTGCTTGAGAGCATCCGCCTGCTGAACAGTTCGGCGCGCGTTGTGTATACGTCCAGCAGTACCGTTATCGGCAAGGCCTTATCCGAAGTGGTCACTGAAGATCATTGGGAGCGCCCGCTTGAAATTTACTCCGCCAACAAGGGCGTTGCCGAGAAGTATTACCGCATCTATCACACCGTACATGATCTCAATACGGTAGTACTCAGATTTGCCAACCTGTTCGGCCCATACGGAAAGGGGTATCAGGAGTTCGGGTTCATCAACTATTTCATCAGCCAGGCCTGGAACAATCAGGTGATAAAAATTTTCGGATCGGGAAACCAGTCAAGAAACGTCCTGTATGTGGATGATGCCACCGAGGTCCTGTGGCGCACGGCAATGGCGCCGCAGTTGGTGGGCGACAGCTGGTTTGCCACCAGCAGGCAGCATCTGACAGTCTGCGAGATTGCAGAATCTATCGTTCAGATTCTGGGTCGCGGGGCGGTAGAGCATATCGGCTGGCCGGAAGAACGCAAGCGGATTGAGATCGATCATGCGGTGTTTTCATCGGAGCGGTTGCGCTCCATGCTCGATTGGGAGGAAAAATATAATTTTGAAACTGGTTTACAGCAGGTAAAGTCAAATCTTGAGAGCAGGGAAAGGGGAGTCTGAAATGAAGATAATGGTTACCGGTGCGTTGGGTCACATCGGCTCCCGATTGATCCGGAATCTTCCCGGTTCCTTCAATAGTCCGGAAATAGTAATGATCGACAATCTTTCCACCCAGCGGTTTCCTTCGCTGTTCAACCTGCCGGCAGAAGGCCGATACCGGTTCATTGAGGCAGATGTGCTGACAGCTGACCTGGCAGTCCTGTTCAGTGGAGCGGATGTCGTGGTGCATCTGGCTGCCATAACGAATGCGGCGGGAAGCTTCGACATAAAGGATCAGGTGGAGCAGGTTAACCTTGATGGAACAAGGAAGGTAGCCCAGGCATGTGTAAGAACAGGGGTGCCGATGATCTTCCTGTCAACAACCAGCGTGTACGGCACACAGGCCGAGGTCGTTGA
>JBAQPK010000564.1:0-8689 GCA_049305715.1 Desulfuromonadaceae bacterium
ACTTCCAGTTTTAGGATATTTACTATTTCAATAGCTTTCACCTGAGTTGAACGACGTCACTGAAGATATTCAAAAGGCAGGTTTTCTGATTATAATGCATAAATATCGTTTATATAAAAACTGGCTGCTTAGACTGGGAATATTTGTCGCCGCCCTGATGGTTTTTTTGGCATCTTTTAATTATGCTATCGATCCCCTTTGGTGCTTTACCCATGAGCATTGGTTCACAACATGCCAGAAAGCTTTTAGTGAACGGCAGCAAAAAACCAATTATCTGACGTATGTCAACACGAGAAAGTATGATACGTTAATTATTGGCAATAGTCGCGTCTGCATGATCAATCAAAATGATTTTCAAGGGGTGCAGGCGTACAATTATTCCCTTGCAGCAATTACCCCCTACGAATTCCGAGATTATATCGACTATTTCAAGAAGGTATCCGGCAATCCATCGGTTATTTATCTGGGAATTCATTTTCAAAACACTAACCCGCTGTTAAAGGCTTCAGTCGAACCGCCAGAGTATTATATAAAAAACGCTCAATCCCGCTTGTACCGCTTCAAGACATTGTTTACCAAAGACACTTTTGGCTATTCCTATGATAATCTGCGGATCAAGAAACATATTCGAAAAAACAGGATAAATGGCTACTTTTACGACCAGCACAATATTGCAACCCCGATAAAACCCAACAATGAATCCAAGAGACTAGACGCCATCAGGAGTGAAGTAGACGACCTGCGAAAGACTTACCGTAACGATTACACCTACAGAGACGACCTGGCAAAGTCGCTGACAGAACTCATTCAGTCGAGCCCCGACACCAGATTCATTCCGTTCACCACGCCAGTGTCGAAGCCATATTTCTGTGCCATGGTCCTGGAGGGAAAATTCTCTCAGTACGAACGATGGCTGAAGGAAATGGTAGGGGTGTTCGGCCAAGTATGGCATTTCGAGTATCTGAATTCTATTAGTTTGGATTACAGCAAGAATTTTAGCGACAGTCATCACTTTTATGCTCCGGTCGGGACGATGATTGCCCATAGGATAACCGGTGTGGAAGATGCAAAAACTCCTTCCGACTTTGGAATCCTTCTTACCAAGGATAACATCGATGAACAACTAGCAAAGATCAAGGCTGACAGTGTTTCGTGCCGTTAGCATGTTTCTCCTTGCACTGATTTTTTAAAGTACATTTTGCATATTACTATCCTGTAGAACGTGAAAGGTTTGACCTTGTCAGTTGAAAGCCCTCCCATATCGGCTTATGTAATCACAAAGAACGAATCCGCTAAACTCGGTGAATGCCTGAAATCCCTGAGCTGGGCAGACGAGATTGTAGTCGTCGATGACTTCAGCGACGACGAAACTCCGGGCATCTGTAAAAAGCATGGGGTATCCTTCCATCAGCATGCATTCAGCAGCTTCAGGGATCAGAAGAGTTATGCCATGTCACTGGCAACCAATGACTGGGTGTTGGAGCTGGATGCCGACGAACGTGTCTCAGATGAAATGAAATGTGCAATTCAATGTTTGACCGCTGAAGATTACAGGAAATACGACTGTTTCGAGTTCAAAAGGAAAACCCGGTTTTGGGGAAAATGGATCAAATATTCATCTTTCTACCCGGATTACAAGGCACGGCTATACTGCAGAACTAGGGGTACATGGAACAATGCCAATGTGCATGAGCGGTTTATTCCTGATGGCCTAACCAGGAAGCTTGCAGGTGACATACTGCACGAGCAAGACCTTGATCTGCATACCTATCTGCTGCGTATTGCACGGTACGCAAATATGTCAGCTGCTGATTATTTTGCCAACGGTAGGCGGGCGAAATGGCACCACGTTTCCGTTCGCCCGGTGGCTACCTTTTTTCATCGATATCTCATAAGGCTAGGCTTTCTTGACGGAATTCAAGGTTTTGTCATTTCAGTCATGGGGGCTCTTAGTACATTTTTGAAATATATGAGACTATACGAGATTCAGAACGATAAAAAATAACTGGCGGCACAGGACAAATGAAGGGGGGAAACGTCAGAATCGAAGAAAGGGAGCATCTGTTTAGGTATTCAGGTGGTCCATGATTATCTTTGGCAACAAATCAGGGGAACGGAGCAATCGTCTTTTTTAACCTTCACAGATCTCAAAACTGTCAGTAGTTGATAAAATTTGATTCGGATCGCTAATAACACACAATGGCGTCTTTCCGTAAAATGAGGCCCACATGCCATATGTACTAGGTGCTGTAACAATGTACTCACATTCAGCAAGTGAATAAAGATTTTCTATCATATGTCCACTTCGGAAGTAAAAGTCGATATTGGCTAATTTAAAGACGTTTGTGTCTTGTTCTTCATCAGAAAAAATGAGAAATTTTATTTTTTTGTCGCTAAACAAAGCCTTAAGCTGTTTCATCAAATTGACATATATATCTATCGAATAGAAATACCTCCCCTTTAGCCATGTCCTGTAGTTGCCATGCCTCATCACGATTCCGATGAGGAGATCATACCCTTCTCTGTTATCCTTGATAAAATCCCTTACAGCAGACTGATAAACATCCGCCGGCCTGAAGTATTCACGAACCTTGTCACCATGTTTTTTTAAGCATTCAAACGAACGTAAATTCCACCCTTGAAAAAAGATCGCCTGATCAGTATTCGAAAAGTTAATCGGTAAAGAAGGTAAACTTATATCAAGAGCAGGATCGTTGTCTTTATTTTCCAAGGGCCTGACTGTACTTAACCTTAGCCAAGTAGTGCTAAATCCTAACTTAGAAAAGTAATATAAAAAACACGAAAACCAATAACCAACATAATACAAAACGATAGCTGCTATTTTGTTACTTTTAATGATCCCGGTTTGAACCGGATAGCGGCAAAATATATCATTTTGAGTTGCACGGAAATATTTGGCGTATTCGTAGAAAGCAAGATTAACAAATGTATGCTTGTTTTCGATGGCTAAGGCGAGGATGTGAGCAGAATTGAATAATCTGTTACACAATCGCCCATATTTCATTGATAGTATGAACATTATATTATTCCCAAATAAAAAAAAGTGTAGTAAGCATGGGGTATTATCTACGGGGAAAATGACAAACCAACGCTGGGAACAAGCAGCAAAAGCCCTCACCAGACAACTCCTTCCGGGGATGCCAGGCGCTGACGCTGCGCTTGTAAGGCTGATGCAACAAATTTTTGCGGGTTTCTACTTATGCAGGTGCTGGATTGGACCAAATATATTTGCTGGGGAACAGACAGACATAAACATTCCAGTAAGCCGCGACAATTTAAAAACACCGACAAGTCTAATGGGAGATATATTCTTCTTGCTAGATATTGTCAAGCTTCCCGCACCAGGCCCGCAATTACAAACAACGATTTATACGCAGACTAGTTCGGGGCGGGCCTCGTTTTTTTGTATGATCAAATTTTGAGATTGTCCAGACTGAAAGAAAGAGTTCAATGAAAATATCATTTGTACTATTGATCAAAATACGATCACATCATAGCCATAATGAACTTGAGAGATTGAAAAGTATTCAGTTGAAGTCTTTTCGGAAGTTTCTGGATATCTCAATTCTGAAGGATTTCTACATTGTCGCGTCACGTGAAGACATTCAGATAATAAAAGCGGATCTGCTCAAGGATTATCCCGAGTTCCCCTTTGTATTTGTAGACGAAGAGGCTCTATGCCCGTCGTTAACAGGTGCTTCAGGCTGGACGAAGCAGATGATATTCAAAATTGCCGTAGCGAACATGATTGAAACTGATTACTATCTGACCCTGGATACGGATGTTTTTCTCACCAAGGCTCTTTCCGGAGGCGATATTCTTCGTAACGGTAGACTGACCTTTCAGAAAGAGAATCCCGATACGCATGTACAGTGGTGGAAAAGCAGTTGCCGGGTGTTACATGTTGATCCTGACATGCTGCTGAAAAATAAATTCGTCATGGGGGTGACCCCTGAGTACCTGGTGACGGATGTATGTCGCAGGCTACAACATGAAATAGAGCGATTGCATTGCACAAAGGACTTTGCATCTTGGCTCATATCCCGGCGAATGTCGAAAAAGAATCTGCTTAACAAAATCATCAAGAAGTTAAGTGAGACTGTGCCGATTATCAATGAAGTGGTACCCCAAGAACGAATGGATCAAATAACAACCTGTGACTGGACCGAGTACACACTCTATTGGGTCTATCTGAACAAGTACCAATTGGTGGACAAGTATTATGATGATAATGGCCGACAGATTTATGGCGGCTGCATTTGGGGAAAAAAAGACATCAGAAACAACGACCTTCAAGCCCTTGTCGAAAAGGCCTTCACTGACAACGATGATTACCATTTTTCAATATTCCAGAGCAGCATCAAAGAGTTGGACCAGATCAATCTGGCAAAGACAATTGGTAACTACCTGGACTGAAGAGACATAAATAATACGCTACAACAGTTGACAAGCAAGGCACTGTGAAAACATACCTCTTCGTAAATCCCGCTTCTGGCCATCATTCAGATCAACGTTTACAGTTTGTTCTAGAACGATTGCAGACACGCTCAATAATTCCGGAAATTTTTCAGGTTCGCACTCCCGCCGAAATTTTTGTTTGCTGCAACACTATCAATAAAAAGTGCGAACAGCCCTTGATAATTGTTGCCGGAGGTGACGGAACATTTAATGCCACGATCAACGGCCTTGAACCTGGCAGCGCTACTCTCGCTTTGTTGCCCTTCGGTACCTCCAACGTGCTGGCAGCTGAAATAGGGATCAGGACCATTGATGATGCCCTTGAACGGATAGCGGCAGGAAACACCCGTTCACTGTCGGTCGGCATCCTTGAGTTTGAGGGGAAATCACTCCGCTTCGTGCTCATGGCGGGGATTGGAGTTGACGGGGCTGTAGTCAGGGATGTGTGGCCTTGGGGGAAAAGAGTTCTGCGCCAGGGAGCCTACGCCCTGTCGGCGCTGAGGCGCGCAATGACCTGGGATCCCACTGTATTCGAAATCAGTACCCCTGAAGGCGCTGTCACATGCCACACTGCCATTATCTGCAATGCCGCCCGCTACGGAGGTAATTTCATCCTGTCACCCGGAAGCAGCCCCTTCTCGTCGGGACTTTCCGCCGTCTGCATTACGGGGAACACGCGACTCACCTATCTGGGCAGCGCACTTGACCTGTTCAGAGGCAGGAGCGTCGCAAACAAACATCTGCTCCGGATGCACTCTTCGAGCTTTGACGTCCGGGGAAGCAGCCCCATCCAGATCGATGGTGATTTTGTCGGATACGGGCCGGCGCGCATATCCGAGCTTGCCGACTTTGCGAGAATAATCGTGTAGAGGGGCAATTCCCCACTCCAATTAACAAAGAATAAAAGGTAACAGCACACTATGGCACTTCATCGTTTTTCCCGTACCGAACTGCTGATCGGCTCCGGCGGATTATCAACCCTGGCCGATAAACACGTCATGATCTGCGGAGTCGGCGGAGTCGGCAGCTATGCTGCAGAGGCTCTGGGTCGCGCAGGCGTCGGGCGTATCACGCTGGTGGACTTTGACGACATATGTCTGACCAATATCAACCGGCAGATCCACGCACTTTCAAGCACGGTCGGCCAGCCAAAAGTTGAGGCCATGGCCGCGCGATTGCGCGATATCAATCCAGCCGCCGGGATTATACCGGTCAAGGAGTTTTTCTCGCAGGAGAATGCCGAACGGCTGCTCATACCGCACCCCGATTATGTCCTTGACGCGATTGATCATTTCACCGCCAAGGCATCGCTGATAACGGTATGTCGTCAGCAGGGCATTCCGGTCATCTCCAGCATGGGGGCCGCAAACAAGCTGGATCCCACAAAAATTGAGGTATCCGATATCTCGTCCACCAAAAACTGCCGTATGGCCCGAAGTATGCGGAAAATTCTTAAAAATGCAGGCATCACCTCCGGTGTTCAAGTCGTCTACTCGACCGAGCTGCATCGTGATCTTGACCCTGCGACATCAAACGCCTGCGGCACCGACTGCATCTGTCCCAACCGGGCCGAGCAGACGTTCCGGTGCGAGCATCGCCGGGTGATCCTCGGCAGTATTTCTTATATACCGTCCATCTTCGGACTGACTATGGCAGGAACCGTTATTAACGAGCTTTTGAACATAAATCATCCACCGGCATCAAGAGATTAAGCCTTTACCGGCAAGCCATGCTGTTTTTTATTGACAAGGCCTGAAAATAAAGGGTAACGTCACAACACCTCAGATTGAACATCCTGGCATCCAAACAGATCCCTAGAATTCTTCATACGCACATTATCGAACCTCTGAAAAATCATATTCCGCCCTTTGCTCCAGAAGCTCCCGGCCATTGTTTGTTTCATTATGACAGGCGCTTTTAGGCTCCCCCGGAAAGATTGAGTCCATTTATGCAAAACCCCATACCATGAAAGATCGTCACGCAGGAGAACAGATGAATTTACAAGAGCTTAAAGGCAAGAAAATCAGTGACCTCAACACTATTGCACGGGATCTCAACATTGAGGGGGCATCGAGCCTCCGTAAGCAGGATCTGATATTTGCCATTCTTAACGCCCAGACGGAACAGAACGGCTCAATCTTCGGCGAAGGGGTCCTCGAGACGCTTCAGGACGGTTTCGGCTTTCTGCGTGCCACCGATTACAACTATCTGCCCGGTCCTGATGATATCTATGTTTCTCCCAGCCAGATCCGGCGCTTCAACCTGCGCACCGGCGATACCGTTTCCGGCCAGATCAGGCCTCCCAAGGAGGGCGAGCGTTATTTCGCGCTGCTCAAGGTTGAGTCGGTCAACCACGAATCACCGGAAGTCGCCCGCGACAAGATCCTCTTCGACAACCTGACGCCGCTCTACCCGCAGGAGAAACTTACCCTTGAAACAACGTCGGAGAATATGCCGATGCGCGTCATCGAGCTGGTGGCGCCGATCGGAAAGGGACAGCGCGGCCTGATCGTAGCCCCTCCCCGTACCGGCAAGACCGTGCTGATCCAGAACATCGCCAACTCGATCGCCGCCAATCACCCCGAGGTTTACCTGATCGTCCTGCTGATCGACGAACGGCCGGAAGAGGTGACCGACATGCAGCGTTCGGTCAACGGCGAAGTTGTCTCTTCCACCTTCGACGAGCCGGCGACCCGCCACGTCCAGGTGGCCGAAATGGTCATCGAAAAAGCCAAGCGCCTGGTGGAGCACAAAAAGGATGTCGTCATCCTGCTGGACTCGATCACCCGCCTGGCACGGGCCTACAACACGGTCCTCCCCCCGTCGGGCAAGATCCTGACCGGCGGCGTCGATGCCAACGCCCTGCAGAAGCCGAAACGCTTCTTCGGCGCGGCCCGCAACATCGAGGAGGGCGGATCGCTGACGATCATCGCCACCGCGCTTGTCGATACCGGCAGCAAGATGGATGAAGTCATCTTCGAGGAATTCAAGGGCACCGGCAACATGGAGCTTCACCTCGACCGCAAGCTGGTGGAGAAGCGCACCTTCCCGGCCATCGATATCAACAAATCCGGGACCCGCAAGGAAGAGCTGCTGATTGAAAAATCATCCCTGAACCGCATCTGGATTCTGCGCAAGGTTATCCACCCGATGAATGTAGTCGACAGCATGGAGTTTCTGCTGGACAAGCTTTCTGAAGCCAAGACCAATCAGGCTTTTCTGGATTCAATGTCGAAATAAATAAAATAGTTGCAAAAAACATTCATAATAGCTACACTCACACGTTACTGTTCATAATTGACAACGTTACGCCGTAAAGCACTACTGAAGGAGGAAGAGATGAAAGAAGGCATCCACCCAGATTATTCCGAGATTACCGTTAAGTGCCTGTGCGGTAATACATTCCAGACACGTTCCACGAAAAGCGAGATCAGCACCGAGATCTGTTCTGCCTGCCACCCGTTCTACACCGGTAAGCAGAAATTAATCGACACTGCAGGCCGCGTTGAGCGTTACAAAAAACGTTACGGCCAGGCTTGATCGATCGTTTCGGAAACTATTGAGAGGGGCTTTGTCGCAAGGCAAATCCCCTTTTTTTTCTCCTGAGCTCCCTGCTCATCCTGGGCGGCAGCTTCAGAAGTCACCCCATACCAATCAGAGCATGCCAGTTTCTGAAATGACCATTGCCATCCCTGAGCATGGCTCGAACAGGACCCCATGAACATCACCCTGATCGAACACACCCCCAATCCCGAACGTACGGTTGCGTTGGCCGCCCGTCTCTGTTACTCGCCTACCTCAATTGATGATTTACGGGAAAAACTGGCGGCTTCAGATATAGAGTCTTTTCTAGACAAGATCATGTCACTGGGCCACCACTCGGTGCTTGAACACGCCTCATTCACCTTCGGTATCGAAGGGATTTCGCGGGTCACAACGCACCAACTGGTGCGTCACCGCATCGCCTCGTTCTCCCAGCAGTCCCAGCGTTATGTTTCGCACAAGGATCAGTTCACCTCCATCATGCCTGCCTGCATTGCCGAGAATCCCGAAGCAAGACAGATATTTGACCTTATGTCGGAAACCGTCCACAAGGCGTACGCCCAACTGATCGAGATGGGAATTCCGGCCGAAGACGCCCGCTACATTCTGCCCAACGCCACCGAGACCAAGATCATCATGACCATGAACGCCCGCGAACTGCTGCACT
>JBAQPK010000565.1:0-2600 GCA_049305715.1 Desulfuromonadaceae bacterium
GGAGTAAACACCTGAGAGCCTGGAGGGACAAGTTGCTGTAGCTTAAGTGAAAGACTTGCTGGCATATCGTTCCCACGTTTGGATAACCCGACAAGGGTTCCCAATCCCCAAAGCCCGCTATACAGCAGTGAAACGCACAAGACGCCGGGGAGTAATAAACGCCATCGTACATACCGTGAGACGAGAGCCAGGGAAATTGCAGAAAAAGGGACGAAATACTCTACAAACCTTTCGGTGCTGGAAGTAAGAACACAAAACACAATGGCTGTTAGTGCAAAGGCAAGTGGTACATTGTTTTCTCTACGGTTACGCCAGGCAATCAGCAATCCGGTAAAGGCCATGAGCACGGCGATGAGTAATTTCTTTTGCCACTTCAGGAATGATGGAGGCAGGAACTCGGTCCCAAGATCAATGGATTCTTTTGCATCCCATGCATTCTGAAAAAGCACATTGGCCATTTGTATCCAATTCAGGCGTATCAGGTTCACCGTGTTAGGGTGAATTGCAATACCGAAAGCAATGCCAGCGAGCGCTACTGCCGCGGGACGCCACTGTATTTTTTCCCCTGACAGTAGACGGGCCATTTCGACAGCGACAAGGATTATTAAAGGAATTTGCCAGAAGGCGACGTATGAGAGCGGGTACAGGACTGAAACAACAGCAAGAATCATCAGTCTGCGCCGCGTTGCTGCCCAGGCAAAGACCAACGCCAGCGTAATTGAAAGAAGGTGTGGGCGGACGAGGGCAAAGCGATAGACAAAAGTGACTGAAGCCACCATGGGAACCAGCGCCCAAATAGCAGCGAACTTTACCTTTTCGCTACGTAATACCATATAGAGAGTAAATAATATCGTTGCACCGGCAAGTGAACCGACGCATCGTGCTGCAGTAACATAATCAAGTTTGGCAAACGGAAAGAATAAAAGATGAAATAATAATTCCTTGTCCGCATAATGGTTTGCAAGCCAGCTGAATGGTGTCCAGGGGAAGGAATATAGAATCCCGTGCTCGCGGATTAGTTGGCCTACGGCAAAATGGTAGGCTGTGTCTCCATCGATCGGATAGGAGATGTAATATTGTAAGCCGCCAGCCACCAAAAGATATACCAACGCCCAGCCCAGAACGGGCAACCACTTTTTGAACGAAGTTGTGCTATATGTTGACAGCCGAGGATTGCTCTCTTGCATCCGATTTTTCACTTTCGGTGAACTTTGATTTGACAGGAAGGGCTTTTAGACGTTGGAACTTATCATTTCATATTATTAGTGGTCAATGCATTTCCGTTGGGTTGAGCTACCGTAAGCTTTTGTGCCACGTATGACTTTCACTTCTGGAGTCTGCTACAGACTTAACACGCCTGCTGACCAACGGTTTTGGTGCCGTGCCCAGCAGGCGCGGTTAAGAAGGGAGGGGGGATCTCCCGTGGTCCCGAAAGGGCAACAGATCATGATATATCTCCTGCTGCTGGCTTATTGTTGTGTCTGATTTCTTCAAGGGATCATATCTGTAGCCGGAAATGAAAAAGGCACCCTGGCTTGTTAGGCCAAAGTGCCTCTCTATGGGTGGTGCGGGGGAAAGCCCCCATGACCGGTATGGCCATGGGAGCTTAGCTGTAGGCTTATTATCTACAGGCTTTTCCCTTGCTTCTGTCTGCGCCGCTGCAATCCTGATCTATGCCGTCTTTAAGTACGTCGCATGCGCCGGGGTGAATGCTGGCATCAGTATCATTGCAGTCAGCCGGTCCACAGGTGCCGCCTTCTGCAAAGTATCCGTCACCGTCTCTGTCGGTACAGGTCGGTGTTGCTGTTGTGCATGTAGGTGAAGTCACGCAGAAATAGCACGAATCACTGCCTGAATCCAGGTAGCCTTGACCGGCAGCGGTTAGTGGCCCGCCGCCTCTGGGGTCTACATGGCAAAGACCACAGTTGTAACTGGTACCGCAGGTGGCGTTGACGCCATCGAGAAAGCTCCTGCGTGCCTCGGCCATTGAGACAAGCAGTGTCACCGAAAGCAGAGCCGTTCCGACCATTGCAACTTTAATCATCCTTTTCATTCTTCTTCCTCCCTTGTTTGGTGCGGTCTGATCTGCAAGACCGCTAAATTAGGATTGTATGCACGCAATAAACGTGCCCTAATATTTATAAAACCCGGGCCTTGATGAATGGCAATGTGCGCCCATCATTTCTTGTGCGTAACCATCTAATATCACATGTCCAAACAACATTCCTCCATTCCTCAGGCACAATCTGCCCGGCACCACTCTCAAGTATTTCACAATTGCCGGCGATGCCGGCCGTTGTTTCGCCAGTTAATCGTATATCCATACGCTATTCTACGGAAAATAAGTGCGCTTTAACCACGGTTTTGTCAGAAATCCAAATGCGGACGACCCCGGTTGTCAAAGTGACCGCATAAAGAATTTGCTGCTGAGGGGTAGTGTGAAGAAAGTTGAATCGATAATGGCATTAACAGATCATAGCTAGTCGGTAACGGGACACAAAAAAGCCGGGTTCCATGTTTCAGGTTCCCGGCTTATGGACATCGACCTTATCTTCCCTCGTTATTTCAGGATGCTTACAACCCCGTCATCCAAATCATAC
>JBAQPK010000566.1:0-3322 GCA_049305715.1 Desulfuromonadaceae bacterium
GCGGCCGCGGCCTACATGCCGGTATCCTCCCTGGCGGCACACCTCTTAGGCGCCGTCCCGCCGGAGAACCTGAATCAACTGGTTCCGTTCTTCTGGTGGCTCCACGCCATCATCCTGCTGCTGTTCATGAACTACCTCCCCCACAGCAAGCATATGCACATCCTGACCGCCATCCCCAATTGCTTCTTCAAGAGTCAGGAAAAACCGAACACCCAGCCACGGGAGGCATTTATAAAAGGGGGGAACTTCGGCGCCGGCAGTGTTGACCAGCTGACCTGGAAGGACCTGTTCGACGGCTTCTCCTGCACCGAATGCGGCCGCTGCCAGAACGTCTGCCCGGCGGTCGCCACCGGCAAAGCGCTCAATCCGCGCCAGGTAATACATGACATCAAGATAAACCTGCTGAATGGCCGTCTCGACCAGGACACCCATACTCCCGGACAACCGCTGATCGGCGCAGGGGAGGGGAGCATCTCCGAGGACGCCATCTGGTCGTGTACCACATGCGGCGCCTGCATGGCCGCCTGCCCGGTGCTGATCGAACAGATGCCGAAGATCGTCAAGATGCGGCGGCACCTGGTGCAGATGAAATCACAATTCCCGGAAGAACTCCTCAACCTGTTCGAAAACATGGAAGGACGCTCCAACCCCTGGGGGATCGCCCCCACCGACCGGACCAAATGGTATGCGACCCTGGATGTAAAGCCGTTCGATGCCGATACCACCGAATATCTGCTCTACGTGGGGTGTGCCGGCTCCTTTGATTCCCGGCAGAAACATGTGACCGTGGCACTTGCCACCATCCTGGATGCCGCCGGGATCTCCTGGGGTATACTCGGCAAGGAAGAGCTCTGCTGCGGCGACTCCTTGCGCCGGCTCGGCAACGAATTTGTTTTCGACAAGATAGCGAAACAGAATGTGCAGCTCTTTACGGAAAAGCGGATAACCAAGGTCATTACCCAGTGCCCCCACTGCTTTACGACGCTTAAAAACGATTACCGGCAGTATGGTCTGGAACTGGAAGTGATCCACCATAGCGAGCTGATCGACAGCCTGATCACCAAAGGCCAGCTGAAACTGAACCGTCAGGTCAAGGAACTGGGCACCATTGCCTTTCATGATTCCTGCTACCTGGGGCGGCATAATGGCGTCTATGAGTCGCCGCGCAATGTCATCGCCGTTGCGACAGGCAGCGCTCCGGTGGAATTCGAGCGCAATCATGATAACTCCTTCTGCTGCGGGGCGGGTGGGGGGCGGATGTGGATGGAGGAGCAGCAAGGGACCAGGATCAACCTGAACCGCATTGAAGAGGCGCTTGCAAACAAGCCGGACACGCTCTGCGTCAGCTGTCCCTACTGCCTGACCATGTTCGCCGACGGTCTCAAGGATCTGCAGGCCGACCGGATTCAGGTCAAGGATATCGCCGAAGTGGTAGCCGAAGGGCTCAGGGTGAATGTGTAACGGGATCACCAGTTGATAACAATGCAATTTGATACAAGGGAGAAAAGCAATGAGCGAAGCATATATCTGTGATGCGATCCGTACCCCGATTGGTAGTTATGGCGGCTGTCTGTCCGGCATCAGGACGGATGATCTGGCGGCACTTCCTATTAAGGCCCTGATTGAGAGAAACCCTTCCGTTGACTGGAAAAACGTAGATGATGTCATGTACGGTTGTGCCAATCAGGCGGGTGAGGACAATCGCAATGTTGCCCGTATGGCCGGTCTGCTGGCAGGACTTCCGGTAGATGTAGGTGGAGTGACTTTCAATCGTCTGTGCGGATCAGGCATGGATGCGGTTGGAACAGCCGCCCGGGCGATCAAGGCAGGCGAGGCACATCTGCTGATTGCCGGCGGAGTAGAAAGCATGTCTCGGGCGCCCTATGTCATGAGCAAGGGGGCCTCACCTTTTGCCCGCGATGTTCAGCTCTTTGATACCACCATCGGTTGGCGCTTCGTCAATAAACTCATGAAGGACCAGTACGGCATCGATTCCATGCCGGAGACGGCCGAGAACGTGGCTGCCGATTACGGAATCCCTCGTTCTGATCAGGACGAATATGCTCTGCGCAGTCAACAGCGAGTCGCCAGGGCGGTCGCTGCCGGAAATTTCAAAGACGAAATAGTTCCTGTTGTGATTCCACAGCGCAAGGGCGGTGATCTGGTAATCGGCAGCGACGAACACCCGCGTCCGGATAGCACGCTTGAGGATCTGGCAAAATTGAAAGCGCCCTTCCGCGCCAACGGCTCCGTGACCGCCGGCAATGCCTCGGGAGTTAATGACGGTGCCTGTGCCCTCCTGGTTGCTTCGGAGGCAGCGGCAGGGCGGTATGGCCTGACTCCAAAGGCGCGAATCGTTGCCATGGCCACGGCTGGTGTCCCCCCACGGGTAATGGGTATTGGTCCTGTTCCTGCCGTACATAAATCACTGGCTTTGGCAGGACTCAGGCTGGACCAGATGGATCTTATCGAACTGAACGAAGCCTTTGCCGTTCAGGCACTGGCTGTACTGCGTGACCTGGGGCTGCCGGCAGATGCCCCTCACGTAAATCCGAACGGCGGGGCAATCGCATTGGGACATCCGCTGGGGATGAGCGGTGCCCGACTGGTTACCACCGCCACCTACCATCTTCAACGAACAGGGGGGCGTTATGCCCTGTGCACCATGTGCATCGGTGTGGGGCAGGGTATCGCGCTGATTATCGAACGAGTATGATCTGACAGGAAGTTATATTCTAAGGAAAACACACAAAGGGAGGATGTTATGTCCAAAGCACCGTTTAGATGGTCCATGACCGCCGTGGGAGAGCCCATGGTAAAGAGTGAATTTGAACCGATTCAGCCGGGAGCCGGAGAAGTCGTGGTCGAGGTCGCCGGTTGCGGGGTCTGCCACACCGACCTCGGTTTCTATTACGATGGAGTCCGTTTCAACCACGCCTCGCCATTGACCCTCGGCCACGAGATCAGCGGCCGGGTGGTTGCCGCGGGCAAGGGAGCCGAAGCGTGGCAGGGTAAGGCCGTGCTGATCCCGGCCGTCATCCCTTGCGGCGTCTGCGAGCTGTGCCTCTCCGGTCACGGCACCATTTGCAGACAGCAGCGGATGCCGGGCAACGACATCCAGGGGGGATTTGCCAGTCATATCCTGGTGCCGGCCCGAGGCCTCTGTCCTGTTGACGAAAAGAAACTTGTCGCAGCCGGGTTTGAGCTGGCGGATATCTCCGTCGTCGCTGACGCCGTCACCACCCCCTACCAGGCCGTGGTACAGGCGGAAGTAGCCAAGGGAGACCTGGCCATCGTCATCGGCATTGGCGGAGTAGGTGGC
>JBAQPK010000567.1:0-1727 GCA_049305715.1 Desulfuromonadaceae bacterium
CACACATAATAATCGAGCGTGATGTCGGGATGTCCGGAACCGGCTTCCATCGCCCCGTTTACCCGATTACCCGATTACCCGGGATCAGTAGACGATGTTTCGCTTTGGCGCGGTTCCCGCCACGATCTGTTCGAACGCTTTGCCCTGATCCGAATTTATCAGCAGATAGCGGGGCAGTTTATTGACGCTGTCAGTGGAGCCGGCATGATGGGCCACTATTGTAAATGTGGAAACGTAGCCGGCTTCAGCGGCCTTCTGCAGCAGATAGTCGTCGAAGATTCCGAACGGCCATGCCAGCATGTCCACCTTTCCACCCAGCTCCTTTTCGATCTTTGCCTTCGATTTGTTCAGCTGCGTCACCACCGATTTTTCATACTCAAGCGGTTTCATTTTCTTCTTGTCTCTCTTGAAGTTTGGGTGCCAGTAGGTATGACTCTGGAAATCGAACAGGCCGCTCTTCTTCAACTCACGGATCTGGTCCCAGGTCATGGCGTATTTGGCGTTTGAAATTGCTGACGGGTAGACAAAAATGGTCACCGGCACGTTGTACTTCTTTGCGAGCGGCAACATGTCCGTGTACACGGATTTATGTGCGTCATCCTCGACGATTACCACCGATTTGGGAGCCGGTGCGGGCCCCTTCTTCTGGTACCAGGCAACCAGCTGACGCAGAGGGATCACCTTGTAGCCGTTGTCTCTCAGGTATTTGAGGTGGGACTCGAACACCGGTGTGGTGATCGTCATGCCGTCGGCCACCGTCGGGCCGAAGCGATGGTAAAGGAGGATCGGGACACGAACCTCCTGGCTCAAAGCAGGCATGCTCTTTTTAATTTCGGGTGGAGCGGCATGTGAAAGAGGGATGGATAATGAGAAAAACAACAGGACCAGCAGCTGCAGACGACACTTCATGAACAAAAAACCCCCGGATGATGAATTGGAATCTATCTTAGCAAAGATGCTTTCCGGAAGCGATCAATTTAAACCGTTATATTGAAAAGCGTCGCTGCCCGGAGGAAGCGCCGTTCTGGCTTACTCGTGATTTGGCACTTCTGCCCTCTAAGATTTGCTGAATTTCAAAAAATAAGCAGAAAAGCGGTTTGTTCTGTTGTAAAAGACGAGTATCGTATACCGTTGAACGGCACAATTATCCAAAAGGGGAGATCCGAGGTATGGAAGAACGAATAAATGAGCTCGAAATGCGCTACATGCAGCAGGAGCATACAATTCTGGAACTGAATGAAATTGTCTGCCGTCAGGAGTTGACCCTGGAACAGCTGCGCCGGGATTTAACGACGCTCAAGGAACAGCTTATGGCCCTGTCGCCATCCGTTTCACGCGACCCCGATCAGGAAGAGCCGCCGCCGCATTATTAAGGGTGCTGTTTTCGCATCGGATCATTGAAGATGACAGCACCCTTGACAATTCCATATGAGAGTTTGCCGAGTTCAGGGGAAAGGTTCGCCAGCACATACTCGCGGGCGCATTTGCCATCGGCACGACAACGGCCCATTTAAAGCATCGGATGTCATGGTGTTAGACTCCAATATCGAAGAGCAACATCAACCTTGTTCGGAGGAGAAGTTTGACCCTGGGGTCCAAGGAGAGCCTGTGTTGAAAGTCTTGGAATTCGGGGCGATCGAATAACAAAACATATCGAGAGTTGAACCTGTGCCTGATAATTTCCAAGAAATCCTTTGGAGGCTGTCGTGGGATCAAGTACCATAACC
>JBAQPK010000568.1:0-5528 GCA_049305715.1 Desulfuromonadaceae bacterium
CTGAAAAACGAGTGCTTTACGCAGCAGAGCCAGGTCGATGACTCCTTTATGGATCAGTACCTCCCCCAGGCTTTGCTGGTAGGTGCTTGAGACGGCCCGTATAACCTTGCCGTGACGAAAAAAAACCGAGCCATCCTTTCCCATGCTGCTCAGGAAAAGGACACCGGTTTTTCTGCTGAGACTGACAATCTGTAATATCTCGCCAAGTCCAAGCTCTTCAAGGGTGCCTACCATGCTCATTCGTCACAATCCATTTGCATGGTTATTCATCCGAAGCCCCGGATGAATAACCATGCAGTTTTCGTTTCCGTAAATGGGGATAAAAACCGGTAAAATATATCGCAACGGCGGGCTCAAGTAAAGGTTTTATAGGGTTTGCCAATCAGGAGGAACGATCGGCTCCCGGCCTGCGGGACGTGTCCGTTTTGTCCCTCCCCCGGAACATAAGCCGCAGGGGGACTCCGTCGAATCCGAACGCTTCGCGGAACTTGTTGATAAGGTAACGTTCATAGGAATAATGAATGTTTTCCGGTTGATTGGTAAAGATGACAAAAGCCGGGGGTCTGGTTGCAACCTGGGTGGCAAAATAGAATTTCACCCGCCGGCCGTGAGATAAGGGGGCATGGTGTGATTCAATGGCGTCGGTAAACACGTGCACCAGTTCTGACGTGGTTACACGACGGCAGTACTGTGCCATGACTTCATCGACGGTAGAAATAATCTTGCCGGAACGCTGGCCGGTTTTCGCGGAAACGCAGACGATCGGGGCGTAGGCCAGGTATTTGAAGCCGTCCCTGATTTTGGCGATATAAATTCCGAGGGTGGCATTATCCTTTTCGAGCAAATCCCATTTGTTGATGACAAACACGCACCCTTTGCCGGCTTCATGAATATAACCGGCAATGCGCTCGTCCTGTTCGGTCACCCCTTCCTCGGCATTGATCACCATCAGCACCACATCGGCCCGTTCGATACTGCGCAGCGCATCGCAGACGCTGTATTTTTCGAGTTTTTCGGTCGTTTTTCCCTTGCGGCGGATACCGGCTGTGTCGATCAGGACATACGGCTTCCTGTTGCAGGTAAAGGGGGTGTCAACCGAATCGCGGGTTGTGCCGGCGGTTGGATTGGCTACGACCCGTTCGAAGCCGAGTAATCGATTGACCAGTGATGATTTGCCCACATTGGGACGCCCCACCACGGCGATACGGGTGACATTCTCTTCGGGATCGGCGGCATCAGCCGGGGGAAAGACCTCAAGAATATGCTCTACGAGGTCGATGACCCCGCGATTGTGTTCAGCCGAAATGGTGTACAGCTCCCCGACCCCGAGGGAATAGAATTCAGCCGATTCATTTTCCAGCTTTTCGCCATCGACCTTGTTGACCACATAAAATACCGGTTTGCGGACGCGCCGCAGCATTTCGGCCACCTCGATGTCAGCCGGTGTCAGGCCGCTTCTGGCATCCATCATGAAAATGATGACATCCGCCTCTTCGATGGCGAGGCGCGATTGTTCGCGCATCTGCTGCAGCAGGCGGTCTTCGGTAACCGGTTCGAATCCGCCGGTATCGACAAGTATGAACGGTTTTTCGAAGCGGGTGATGTTGGCGTAGTTGCGGTCACGCGTAACGCCCGGTGTGTCGTCGACGATCGCGCGACGATGGCCCAGCAGACGGTTGAACAGTGTTGATTTGCCCACATTGGGGCGGCCGACGATGGCTACTAAAGGTTTCATTCGTATCCTAGTTCTCTCAATTTAGACGGGCGTTCGCTCCAGTTTTCTACTACCTTCACGAACAGTTCCAGATATATTTTTGTATCAAGCAGGCGCTCAATATCCTGGCGGGCCTGACTGCCAATTTTTTTCAGCATTTCGCCCTTCGAGCCGATTATGATCCCCTTCTGGGTGTCCCTCTCCAGCATGATGGCTGCCGAAATGGCTATGACGCCGTTATCCCGCTCAATAAAGCTCTCCACGACGACCGCCGTCGAATACGGCACCTCGTCGCGCGTCAGCCGAAAAACCTTCTCGCGAATCATCTCCGCCACGATAAATTTCTCCGGCATGTCGGTCAGGATGTCATCCGGGAACATCGCCGGTCCTTCGGGAAGATAGCCGCTGACCACCGACACCAGGTGATCGACACCGTCATTGCGCCCGGCAGATATCGGGACAATTTCCCTGAACGGGTGGAGCGCGGCCCAGTCGGATATTTTTTTCAGCACCTGATTTTTGTCGGAGAGCAGATCTATCTTGTTGATGACCAGTACGACCGGAATTGTCACCTTGCCAAGGACATCCTGAATAAAGGCGGGATCGGCAGCAGCGGTCGCTTCAACCACCAGCATCAGGAGATCGACACCGCTGATGGCCGAGCGCGCTACATCGACCATGCTCCGGTTCAGCCGTGAACGTCCGGTATGAATACCAGGGGTGTCGATGAAAACGATCTGGCCTCCGGGGATATTGTGAATTCCCTGAATCCGGTTGCGGGTGGTCTGGGGCTTGTCCGAGGTAATGACAATCTTTTCGCCGATGATGCTGTTCAGGAGTGTCGATTTGCCGACATTCGGGCGACCGATGATTGAAACGAAACCTGATGTAAACTTTTTATTGTTCATGGAGTTACGTACCGTTCCTTCGTATTTTACTTTTTGGCTGTCCACACATCACGCAGCGTGACGATACGGTTGAACACGAGCGCGCCCGGCATTGAATCTTTCGGATCCTGGCGGAAATACCCCATGCGCTCGAATTGATAGCGGGTTTCGACATCCGAGCCGGCAAGGCCGGATTCAAGCTTGCAGTCGGAGAGCGTTTCAATTGAACTGGGATTCAGGAACTGCTTGTAGTCGGCTCCGCCCCGGTCAGGGTTGGTGTCGCTGAAGAGCCGGTCGAACAGTCGTACCTCCGCGCTCACGGCGTGGGCGGCGGAAACCCAGTGAATGACCCCCTTGACCTTCCGGCCGTCAGCGGTATGTATCCCCTCGCGCGATGCGGGGTCATACTCGCCATGCAGCTCCACAATCTCTCCCTGTTCGTTCCTGACAACACCGGTACAGGTTACTATATAGCCGAAGCGGAGCTTGGCCTCTCCGCCGACAGTCAGGCGATGGAAACCCTTGCTTGGCACCTCCATGAAATCATCGGCATCAATCCAGATTTCACGGGAGAAATTGATGGTGCGGCTTCCCATCTCCGGTTTTTGGGGGTGATTTGCGGCCTGAATCTCCTCGGCCTGATCAGCCGGATAATTATCGATCACCAGCTTGAGCGGACGCAGAACCGCCATGGCCCGCGGAGCTGATTCATTCAGGTCGGCACGGACGCACTCCTCCAGAACGGAAATATCGATCCATGAGTCGCTGCGGCCGACGCCGATCTGTTCGCAGAAGGCCCGCACCGCCCCCGGAGTGTAGCCGCGACGCCTGATCCCTGCCAGAGTCGGCAGGCGCGGGTCATCCCAGCCGCTGACGATGCCGAGCTGCACCAACTCCTGCAGCTTTCGCTTGCTCATCACCGTATAGGTCAGATTCAGCCGGGCAAATTCATACTGCCGCGGACGCGCCGGCACCGGCAGGTTGTCGAGGAACCATTCGTAAAGAGGCTTATGGGATTCGAACTCCAGGGTGCAGATCGAGTGGGTGATCCCCTCGATGGCATCGGACTGCCCATGGGCAAAGTCGTACATCGGATATATTTTCCAGGCATCGCCGACATGGGGGTGGGGAGTATGGAGAATCCGGTAGAGTACCGGGTCACGCAGGCTCATGTTGGGGGAGGCCATGTCGATCTTGGCCCGCAACACGCGGCTCCCATCCGGAAATGCTCCATTGCGCATTCCCTGGAACAACAACAGATTTTCCCCCTCCGAACGGTTTCGAAACGGGCTCTCAATCCCCGGTTCGGTCAACGTGCCGCGATGGGCGCGAATCTCCTCGCCACTCAGATCCTCGACGTAGGCTTTTCCCTGTTTAATAAGATACTGCGCCCACTGGTACAGCTGTTCGAAATAGTCTGAAGCATAATAGAGATGTTCCCCCCAGTCAAAGCCGAGCCAGCGGACACTATCCTTGATCGAGTCGATGTACTCCTGTTCTTCCTTGGCCGGGTTGGTATCATCGAAACGGAGATGACAGCGGCCGCCGAAATCCCGCGCCAGACCGAAGTTGATACAGATCGACTTGGCATGTCCGATATGAAGATAGCCGTTCGGTTCAGGCGGAAATCGGGTCACGATGCCGCTGTGTTTGCCGCTTTTGAGGTCTTCATCGATAATAGTGCGCAGAAAGTTATTGGATGTGGGCGCGGCTTGCTCCGTACTGGTCATAAAATCCTCTTGAATATGTGTTTCAGAGCTCGCCCAAAAACGAATTCGGGTAGGCTTTGGTGATTCTGACATCGGCAAAGCTGCCGATCAGGGAACTGTCGCCGGTAAAATTAACGATGCGGCCGATATCGGCCTTGCCGGAAACCTGTCCGGGGAGCTTTCCCTCCCCTTCGACCAGAACAGTCATTACGCTGCCGACATAGGGGGCGCTGATCTCGCCTGTATGAAGGCGCTGAAGCTCCATCAAGCGATCAAGACGCGCCATTTTAACCTCGCGCGGCAGATCGTCGTTCAACTCTGCCGCCCTGGTGCCGGGGCGCGGCGAGTACACAAATGAAAACAGGTCGATATAGCGCACCTCTTCCATCAGGGAAAGCGTCTGTTCAAAATCCGCATCGCCTTCACCGGGAAAGCCGACAATGATATCGCCGGTAAAAACCAGATCGGGGCGGGTGGCTTTGAGTCTGTTGACTTTATCCAGATAAGAGCCGCGGGTATAGCCGCGCCCCATCAGCTTAAGGACAGCATCACTGCCGGACTGAGCCGGCAGATGGATCTGACCGCTCAGCTTCGGAATATCTCCAAAACAGGCGATCAGCTCATCGGACATATCCTTGGGGTGCGAGGTGGTAAAACGGATACGATCGATTCCGTCGATTGCGGCAACCAGCCTGATAAGTTCCGGGAACGTCGGCTCATGTTCGGTTTTAAGCCCGTAGGAATTGACGTTCTGGCCGAGCAGGATGACTTCCCTGACCCCTTCATCGGCAAGCTGCCTTACTTCGGTCAGGATATCGGCCGAGCGCCGGCTGATCTCAGGGCCGCGCACAAAGGGAACGATGCAGTACGAGCAGAAGTTGTCACACCCCTGCATGACCGTCACGAACCGGGACAGCCGCGACTCCCCCCTGATGGAGGGAAACAGGTCCAGGCGCCGGTCGTTATCGATGAATGTTGTTTCGGAACGTCGCTCGCCATGCTCGGCACCGCGAACCATATCCGGCAGCAGATGAAGATTATGGGTGCCGATGACCAGATCAAGGTAGGGCAGTTTTCGAAGAAGCTCCTCCCCTTCCTGCTGGGCCACGCAGCCTCCCACGGCAATGATCTGTTTCTTGCCGTCCCGCTTGTAGATGCGCAGATTGGCAAGACGCCTGTACACCTTTTCCTCTGCCCCGCCCCGCACGCTGCAGGTGT
>JBAQPK010000569.1:0-3548 GCA_049305715.1 Desulfuromonadaceae bacterium
CTATGATTTAGATATATGAAAAGGCTGAAATTATGGTGGTATTTTTAATGGCATTCTTTGTTATGTTAAATAATATATCTAATAAAAACAGTTTGTTGCGCTTGTGTTAGATGTCGGTAGGGCCAAATATCAAAAAGGTCATTTTCCTCCGGGAAAGTGGCCTTTTTTTATTCGAGAATACCTGTGAAAACAGTTTTTACGGGAAAGGGTGCATACCATGCGCCCTTTCCCGTTGAACTGTCACATGCCGGAATGTCGGGTACTACAGAACCCTCCGCCCCTGAATGACGCGCACCAGCACCACAATGATGGCAACTACCAGCAGAATATGGATCAGTCCGCCCATTGTATACGAAGTTACTATTCCCAACAGCCACAGCACTATCAGAACCATACAGATTGTCCATAACATGATTTTCTTCCCCCTTTTATTGGCTGCTGTCAATTATAACAGCTACTGTTGCTATCGCAAGTGCCATGCCAAGAACCGAGTAGGGATCAGTACGCCGGATTAGTCTTTAATATCAGTTCATTAGGTTGACCGGAAAGAATATCGGAGAAGTATGAAGCGATTCGCCTGGCCTCAGTATTTGGTGGAACCTAAGTATATTGAGGTTGTTGAGCACCTGGCCGGGTTATTTTTTATCCGGCTCGGCAGCCCCTCAGAGTCGCGCCCATTCCTGTTACTCCGCGGGAGGTTTGCCTGATTCGAGTTCGCGCTTGTTGTGGTAGAAGAAGCGCACCATGTAGTACTCGAAGGGATAGCCGCTCTCGTAATAGCGGAAACTTTGCTGATGCCGCGTGTCGACCGCCTCCAGGGTCGTTATCCCCGCGGAAATGGCGAACGCGTTGCCGGTGTTTGCAAACGGATCAATGGCAGTATAGATTCCGTATCTGATGCCGCTGTCCACGGCGAGTCCTCCAGCGTCCCGCAGGGATGAGGGCCCGAAGATCGGCAGCACCAGGTAGGGGCCCGAGCCAGCCCCCCAGTAGCCGAGGGTCTTACCGAAATCCTGATAGTGCTGTTCCAGGCCGAAACTGGTGGCTGGATCGAACAGGCCGCCGAGACCCACGGTGCTGTTCGTCACGAAACGGCCAAGCGTCGCCGCGGACTCCTTCCCCTTCAACTGGAACAGGCTGTTGGTGAGATTTCTTACCTCCCCGAGGTTGTTGTAGAAACCGGAGACCCGTTTCTGGAGAAAGACCGGTGTGATGAACTCGTAGCTGTTCACCACCGGGAGGAAGAGGTATTTGTCGAAGTAGTAGTTGAACCGGTACATGCTCCGGTTGAACCCTTCCCATGGGTCCGCCACCTCGGCGAAACGCTGATCCCTGAATTCGTTGATCGTGTGCATTGGCGGCACCTCGTCCAGGGTATTTTCCCTGGTCATGGCACACCCGGTAAGAGTCAGCGCCAGCATCAAGTGTAGGATTGCTTTGCAGGTTCGGTATCGGGCAGCAGTCATCGCAACACCCTCCTTATAATTTAAAGAAATCAACCATGTAGGCCAGGTTCTCTTTGTACTCGAGGTTGCCCAGATGGCCGCCGCGCGGATAGATCTTGGCCCGCTCGCCGAAGATCTGCCGCAGGTAGCCAAGGTCAGCCGGGGTCAGGATAAAATCATTTTCGTTGGTCATCACCCCGAACTTGTCAGACGACTTCAGGTAACCCTCGATGCTCCTGAGGCTTTCGGAGTCGATGAGCGCCTGTTTGGTAAGACCCGGCCGCTGCTTCTGGAAATGGGGGTAAAAGTATTCGTTGACATAATCGAAGAAGCTCAAGTGGGTGGAAACCAGAAAATAGTCGGCAACTGAATCTGTGGGCCTCAGCACCCTGTTCTTCGGCACGACGTAGCCGCTGTTGGTCATCACGTCAGAGGAAAAGATCATACCGGCCAGGTTGATTCTGTAGGTGAGTCCAATCAATCCGGCTGTCTCCTCTTTGGAGAATAGTTTCTCTACATACATCGAATAGAGAAATTCATCGTTGATGGCGACGAAGTTACCATAGCGATAAAATTCGCTGAACTTGGACAGCATTCTGTTGAAAAATATGCCTTGCTTCTTGGCCCCTCCGGGTATCTGCTTCAACAGTTCCTCGATCCTGATCGCCGAACTGTAGAGGCTTACCGGCGGGTTGATCATGAGCACCTTGCGGAAGTTGAATGCCCTGCGCTCCTCGTCCAGCTTTGCCACGAAGGCGGCCTGGCTGGCACCCATGCTGTAGCCGCCCAAGTGAAAGGAGGATACCTCGATGTCACCCTCTACCTGTTTCCAGGCAGTCTCCATGGCTCGGTACAGGTCGGCTGCGTCTTCGGTCAGGTCGCCGGGGATGCGGCTTTGGGAGGCGGAGATGATGAAATTCGCGTGGGTCGGCGACGGCAGGGTGATGACGTGGAAGCCGGCCTGGTATAAGGCCTTCATCATGGTTATAAGCTTGGCCGCCCGGTCGCTGGCACCGGCGCCGGCGATCAGAAAGACCAGCGGCGCCTTCTTTTCCTGATAGGCGAAGGTGCAGCGCAGCCCTTCGTCGTAAAAGAAGATCGGCGGTTTCTTCCGCTCCCGGATGACATCCAGCACGAGCTGCCGGGCGCGCATCGTTGCGGGGAACTCGGGCATGAGTTTTGCCGGGGTTCCGAGAATGGTGGCTTCATACGATCCAGGGATCGGGTAGCCGTAGGTATCCTCTGCCGCAAGGCCTGGGACAGGGGAGAGGATGAGGCAGGCGATGAACAACAGTATCGAATGAAACATGTGTGAGTCTCCTCTAGAACAGTTCATATTTCCTCGGCGCGAGCCATATCCAGCACCACAAACCTGCCGCAGACAAAACAGAGAAGGCCGGCCAGCAGCATGGCGCCGGGGGTGATCAGGAGGGCGTTCCGCAGGCCCCACTGGTCGGAAAGCCAGCCGAGGATGGAGGGTGAAACGGCGTCACCCAGGGCGTGAATGAAGAAGATGTTGACCGCAAAGGCCATGGCGCGGACAGCCGGAGCCGTGACGTTGAGGATGACGGTATTGAGCGGTCCGGTATTGAGAAAAAGAAAAAACTCGGCAATGAAAATTGCGGTCATGCAGCTGGTCAGGCCGGGGGCGAGGATGGCCCAGGCGGCGAAGGGGGTGCCGATCAGGAACCCCCAGCCGGAGACCAGCAGATACCCCTTGCCGCTCCTTTTTTGCCACCGGTCGCCGAGCCAGCCGCCGGCCAGGGTTCCCAGTATACCCGCCGCCACCGTGGTCGCGCCGAACAGCGTATTCGCCTTTGCCACATCAAGAGAATGGACGCGATGCAGGAACGAGGGAAGCCACTGGGCGAGCCCTCCGATGGCGAAGGTCATCGCCGCCATGGCGAGGGTATTGCAGACAAACGAGCGGTTCCTGAACAGCGCCCCGTACCCGGCGGTCAAAGTTTTCCGGTCGCCCTTCGGGAAAGGGTGGACCGTTCCCTCACCCTGAGGGAGAGGGGCTGCGTCACCGCCGCGGGGAGGGGTGCGCAGCAGAGCGATCGGAACCGCCAGCAGCAGACCCGGCAAGCCGACCAGCAGAAA
>JBAQPK010000570.1:0-1539 GCA_049305715.1 Desulfuromonadaceae bacterium
TCCACTTCGATATCTGCGGCCACCGGCTTTGCGGTTGCCAGGGATCTGTGCGGGCGCAACGGCAAGGTGCTGGCGGTTATCGGCGATGGTTCCATGACCGGCGGCATTGCCTATGAAGGGATCAATCATGCCGGACATCTCAACAGGGACATGATCATAATCCTGAACGACAACGAGATGTCGATAGCAGAAAACGTCGGCGCCCTGTCCAGTTTCCTGACCCGTACGGCGTCAAGCGAATTTGTCCAACGCCTTAAAAAAAGTACCGAATCGTTTCTTAAACGGCTGGAAGTCGGCAAAGGAGTTCTCCATGTAGCCCGCAAGATGGAGGAGTCATTCAAAGGACTTTTTACACCCGGCATGCTTTTCCAGGCGTTTGGATTCGAGTATATCGGGCCGGTTGATGGCCATGACCTGCCGGCACTGATCGAAACACTGGAAAAGGTCAAGAAATTCGATAATTCGGTTCTCATCCACGTACTGACTAAAAAAGGGATGGGGTACAAACCCGCCGAGGCGAATCCGGCGCTTTTCCACGGGGTCGGGCCGTTCGAAATCGAGACCGGCAAGGTTCTTAAGGGAAAAGGGGGGGCGGCCTCCTATACTGCAGTCTTCGGTGCTGCACTCTGCAGATTGGCTGCCGAGGATGACCGGATCGCCGCCATCACCGCGGCTATGCCGGACGGCACCGGTCTTGCCGGATTTTCCAAGGAGTTCCCGGAGCGTTTTTTTGATGTCGGAATTGCTGAACAGCATGGCGTCACTTTTGCCGCCGGTTTGGCGGCAGGAGGATATCGCCCGGTTTTTGCCGTTTACTCCAGCTTTCTCCAGCGTGCCTATGACCAGGTATTCCATGATGTCTGCCTGCAAAACCTGCCTGTCACATTTGCCATCGATCGCGGCGGGGTTGTCGGGAACGATGGTCCGACCCATCACGGCGCTTTTGATCTTTCCTACCTGCGTCATCTTCCCAACCTGACCCTAATGGCCCCCAAGGATGAAAATGAATTGCAGCATATGCTGGCGACCGCCATCAACCTCGGGAGTCCCGCGGCGGTCCGTTATCCGCGCGGAAACGGTTATGGAATAGCGCTTGACCAGACGCTTGAAACTCTTCCTGCCGGTCGGGCCGAACTGCTCCGTGAGGGGGATGCCGCTGCCATTCTTGCCCTCGGCACGATGGTGCGTCCGGCCCTGGAGGCCGCTGCCGTACTGGATGCGGAAGGTAGTGCGCTGACGGTCGTAAACGCCCGATTTGTAAAGCCGCTCGATGAAACGAT
Source organism: Desulfuromonadaceae bacterium (assembly GCA_049305715.1). Lineage (GTDB taxonomy): Bacteria > Desulfobacterota > Desulfuromonadia > Geobacterales > Pseudopelobacteraceae > JACRCG01. The sequence continues at coordinate 1,281 of JBAQPK010000570.1, forward strand.
GATCGTTGCGTTGGCGGAGAAGCACGGTATCCTGATCACCATCGAGGAAAATGCCCTTCAAGGCGGTTTTGGCTCGGCGGTTCTGGAACTGCTGGAGGAGCGCGGCCTGAGCGGAACACGGGTACTGCGTCTCGGCTATCCCGATTCCTTTATTCCTCAGGGTGAACAGCACGAGCTGCGGGCCATGCTCGGGCTCGACAGCGCTGGAATAACGGCGTCTATCCGCAACCTCCTCGCATGCCAATGACTATCCATACAC
>JBAQPK010000571.1:0-9164 GCA_049305715.1 Desulfuromonadaceae bacterium
TGCCAAAAACCTGATTCTAAAAAACAACCTAGCCGTTGGCTCACCGGTGAAGGCATTCGACAAAACATACGGAGAGGGTCAGTTGAACCAGTCTACAGATTTTGCGAACGATTGGCCTCTTACCTTGGAGTATTTCGACAAGGAAAGGAACTTGTATTTCTACATTGGTGTCGAGATTGGAGAAATGACAGCGAAAGAAATGAAGGCAGTTAAACAGAACCGGAGATTGCTAGGAGAAATGAAGGCCGGAATTATCTTTACGGAGTGGCCTGATCCTTTGTTCGGCAAGTAAACTCCCAACACGCTGCGGCACGCGGGCTCCGCTAACGCTTCGCCGGTGCGCCGCAGCCCCGTTGATCTCAGAAGCTTCAAACGTGGGATTACATAAATACTCCATAATTTACCACTACCGCAAACACCTACCCTAACCCGCTACACAAGCCTTTTTCATCTTGCCGCAATCGTCCATATATGATAATTTCCGATTTCATTCATACAGATAAACGAGGTAAATCATGGATATTAAAATCGTCCCGTTACCGGCCGAGAAGATGAAGGCAAAAATTTCCGACCAGTCCCAGCTCGGCTTTGGCAAATACTTTACCGACCGGATGCTGCTGATAGAGTGGAAATCCGGCCAGGGGTGGTGTGACGCCAGGATTGAGCCGTACGCTCCCTTTCAGCTTGATCCTTCCTGTACGGTTTTCCATTATGCTCAGGAAATATTCGAAGGACTCAAGGCCTATAAGTGGGAAGATGGCCGCATCGCCCTGTTCCGCCCTGAAATGAACGCTCGCCGTTTCAACCAGTCCGCCGACCGCATCTGCATGCCGGGCGTGCCGGAGGAGCTGTTTCTTGACGGCATCATAAAGCTTGTTTCGCTGGAGCGTGACTGGATTCCGACCGCAAGCGGCACGTCGCTCTATATCCGTCCGACCATGATCGCCGTTGAACCGGTTTTGGGGGTTCATCCCTCGAACCACTATTACTTTTACGCAATCCTCTCACCGGTTGGCGCCTATTACGCGGCCGGGTTCAATCCGGTCAGCATCCTGGTGGAAGACCATTATGTACGGGCCGTGCCGGGTGGAACCGGAGAGGCCAAGACCGGCGGCAACTATGCAAGTTCACTTAAAGCGGGGCTTGAGGCCAAGAAAAAGGGATATGATCAGGTTCTCTGGCTGGATGGGCGTGAGCGGCGCTACATTGAAGAAGTCGGGGCGATGAATATGTTTTTTGCCTACGGCACTCACATTGTTACCGCCGGCCTGAACGGTTCGATCCTGTCCGGCGTAACCCGCGATTCCGTATTGAAACTGGCCCCTTCCCTGGGGTTTACGGTGGAGGAACGCCAGATAGACGTGCACGACCTGATGGCCGATATCCGCTCCGGCAAGGTTACTGAAGCATTCGGCAGCGGCACCGCGGCGGTCATCACACCGGTCGGCAAGCTCTGCTACAAAGAGGAGGTGCTGCAGTTGACCGGCGGAAAGGTTGGAGAGGTCACCCAGCGTCTGTATGACACCCTGACCGGCATTCAGACCGGAAAGTTGAAGGACGAGTTCGGCTGGGTCACGTTTGTCGAATAAACCACGTTTCGCAGGGGCGGGTTAGACACCCGCCCCTGCATGGGTAGATCGCCATGACACAGAAAAAGAGCGCACATAAACCGTCGCCGAACAAACTCTGCACATCCTGCCGCCGCACCTGCAAACAGGTAGCGAATGCCGTCGTTGCCAAATGCCCCCGTTATTATCCCTTTAACCGCAAGCAGATAAAGCAAGAGTTCACATGGAAGCAGATGGAACTGGGGCTCTGAAGATTACCCTTCAGAAGGTCCCGGAAATTGATTCCGCACGCTGTAGCGGTTGCGGCCGCTGCGTCGCTGCCTGTCCAGAAAAGATTATCACGCTCGAAACGGTCCGGCATCACAAAACAGCCGTACTGCTGCATTCCGAACGCTGCACCTCATGTGGACGCTGCGTAATCGCCTGCCCGGTTGCCGCGCTTCACCGGTAAGCATCTTATTTGCCCTTGATTTTACAAGCAACAGTATGCTATAAAGTTCCGCTATTCAATTCACACGCCTCGAACAAATCCGGTGGTGTCCCTAGTTATAGATGTCGGGGATTCGGCGGGGCGGAGGAAAAACCAAAGGAGAAACACCATGTCAAGTATCAGCATGAAGGAACTGCTCGAAGCCGGCGTCCACTTCGGTCACCAGACCAAACGCTGGAACCCCAAGATGAAGCCCTACATTTTCGGGGCCCGCAACGGTATCTACATCATCGACCTGCAGAAAACCGTCCGTTACTTCAAAACCGCCTACAGCTTCGTCAAGGAATCCGCTCAGGATGGCTGCACGGTTCTGTTTGTCGGCACCAAAAAGCAGGCGCAGGATTCGGTTGCCGAAGAAGCCACCCGCTGCGGCATGCATTACGTCAATCAGCGCTGGCTGGGCGGCATGCTGACAAACTTTACCACCGTCAAGCAGAGCATCGATCGCCTCAAGAAAATCGACGCCATGTTCGAAGACGGCACCATTGATGCCTATACAAAAAAGGAAGCGCTCCAATTCACCCGCGACCGCGAAAAACTGCAGAAGACCCTCGGCGGCATCAAAACGATGAGCAAGCTCCCCGGCGTCATGTTCGTCATTGACCCGAAAAACGAAGAGATCGCCATCCAGGAAGCCAACAAACTCGGCATTCCCGTTGTTGCCGTCGTCGATACCAACTGTGACCCCGATCCGATCGATTACGTCATTCCGGGCAACGATGACGCTATCCGCGCCATCCGTCTCCTTTCCGCCAAAATGGCCGATGCGATTATCGAGGGAATTGCGGCACGCAAGACCGCTCTGCAGACAGATACCGAAGGTTCGGAAGAATACGCACCCGAAGAGGAAGCTGCTGTAGAAGCGGGCGAATAAGACAGTACACTTTATACAATTCCTGCAGTGACAGGATAGGAGGAATAGAAATGGCTGTAACAGCTGCACAGATCTCTGAATTGAGAAAAGCAACCGGTGCCGGAATGCTAGATTGCAAGAAGGCGCTTGAGCAAACAGACGGAAACTTTGATCAGGCGGTCGATTTTCTGCGTACGAAAGGCCTTGCCGCCGCTTCCAAAAAAGCCGGACGCGCCGCAACCGAAGGAATGGTAGCTGCTGCCGTATCCGCAGACGGCACCAAGGGTGTATTGCTCGAGATCAACAGTGAAACCGATTTCGTCGCTAAAAACGAGAAGTTCCAGGGTTTCGTAAAAGATATTGCTGAACATATCCTGCAGGCTAATCCTGCATCAGTTGAGGAACTGTTCGCTCAGCCGTATTGCGGCGACAGCAGCAAAACCATCCAGACCATGCTGAATGAGGCGATTTCCATCATCGGCGAAAACATGCAGATTCGTCGCTTCAGCAGCTATGTCGTCCCGGGTGCCGGTGCAATCGGGTCCTACATTCATGCCGGTGGAAAAATCGGCGTCCTGGTGGAAGCAACCTGCGACAACGCAACGGCTGCCAAAGACCCGCGCTTTGCCGCATTTGTCAAGGATGTGGCAATGCATTCCGCAGCCGCTTCACCGCTGTATGTTCAGCGCAGTGAAGTCGATGCGGATGTGCTTGAGCGCGAGAAGGACATTTACCGTGCCAAGGCACGTGAAACCGGCAAACCTGAAAATATCATCGAGAAGATTATCGACGGTCAGGTCAACAAGTTTTATGGCGATATCTGCCTGCTTGAACAGCAGTTTGTCAAGGACACCGACAAGAGCATCCAGCAATTGGCGGCTGAAACCGGTAAAGCACTTGGCACAACAATCACGATCACGCGTTTTGCGAAATATTCCCTCGGCGAGGGGCTGGAAAAGAAGGAATGCGACTTTGCCGCCGAGGTGGCGGCAGCTGCCGGCCTCTAATCCTTCATCGAAGCCGGCCTGAAATGGCCGGCTTTTTTTTATTCTTTTCCCGATCCATCCATTGAACCATTCAGATATTGTTCAGGAAGACGTACTTAATACATACCGGAGGAACGAGATGGGCAGAAAATCCTACAGCCGGGTACTTTTGAAGCTTTCCGGTGAATCACTGGCCGGTGATCAGGGGTATGGCATAGACCCCCGAACGCTCAGCACCATCGCCGGCGAGATCAAGGAAGTAGTCGACAGCGGAGTGCAACTGGCGCTTGTCATAGGGGGCGGCAACATTTTCCGCGGTCTGGCCGCCTCATCCAACGGCATGGATCGCACCAGCGCCGACCACATGGGGATGCTGGCCACCGTCATCAACTCGCTGGCCATGCAGGACGCCCTCGAAAAGGTGGGAGTTTCCACCCGCGTTCAGTCGGCCATCGCAATGCAGGAAGTAGCCGAACCGTACATCCGCCGCCGGGCCATGCGGCACCTTGAAAAGGGACGCGTTGTCATCTTCGGGGCCGGAACCGGAAACCCCTACTTCACGACAGACACCGCCGCCAGCCTGCGGGCCATGGAAATCAACGCCCAGGTCATTCTCAAGGGGACGAAGGTTGATGGAGTCTATACGGCCGATCCGAAAAAAGATCCCGATGCGGTCAAGATATCGAAATTATCCTACATCGACGTCCTCAAAAAAGGGTTGCAGGTTATGGATGCCACTGCTATATCGCTCTGCATGGACAACAATCTGCCAATTATCGTTTTTGATCTGACAACGGAAGGTAACATCAAGAAAGTTATCTTCGGTGAAGAGATCGGCACCATCGTACAAGGAGAATAACCATGGCAAAGAACGTGCTTGATGACATGAAGATCCATATGGAAAAAACACTGGGCGTCCTGAAAAATGAATTTCAGAAAATTCGTACCGGACGGGCCACAACCGGCATTCTCGACGCCGTAACCATCGACTATTACGGCAACACCTCCTCGCTGAGCCAGGTGGCGACACTGGCTGTTCCCGAAGCGCGCACCATTACCATTACCCCCTGGGAGTCCAAGACTATCCCGGCCATCGAGAAGGCCATCATGAATGCCAATATCGGCCTGACTCCATCCAACGACGGGAAGTCAATCCGCCTGAACCTCCCTCCTTTGACTGAGGAGCGACGCAAAGAAATCGTAAAAGGGCTCAAGAAGAGAGCTGAAGAAGACAAGATAGCGATCAGAAACATCCGCCGGGATGCGATCGACAAGCTGAAGAAGCTGGAAAAAGACAAGGCCATTACCGAGGATGAACTGAAAAAACTCGAAAAAGATGTTCAGGAGTGTACCAAAAACTTTGAGCAAAAGATGGATGAGGTGGTTGCACATAAAGAGAAAGAGGTCATGGAAGTCTGATGACGCCGCTTGATCCGCACAAACTTCCGGTTCATCTGGCTGTTATCATGGACGGCAACGGGCGCTGGGCGCAGCAGCGCATGCTCAAGCGCATCGTCGGGCATCAGCGTGGCGCCGAAACGGTTAAAATGGTCGTCGAGCAGGCTTCAATGCTCGGGATCAAATACTTGACGCTATTTGCGTTCTCCTCGGAAAACTGGTCGCGGCCGGCGCTGGAAGTCCGCGCGTTGATGACGCTGCTCAAAAAGTATATCCGCCAGGAAACCGCGCGGATGATGCGCAAGAATATACGCTACAACGTCATCGGCAATCGCAGTGAACTCCCTGACGATGTCAACGCAACCCTGGATGAGGCCATCCGCAAGACCTCGGCGAACACCGGAATGGTATTGACGCTGGCTCTCTCCTACGGCGGCAGACAGGAATTGTGCCGGGCCGCCGCTCACCTTGCGCAGGATGTCACAGCCGGCAAAGTGGCGGCAGACGACATTACGCCCGAACTGTTCGACGGTTATCTGGATACCGGCGGACTCCCCGACCCCGATTTCCTGATCCGCACCAGTGGCGAGATGCGTATCAGCAACTTCCTGCTCTGGCAGCTTGCCTATACCGAGCTATATTTCACCGAGACCAACTGGCCCGATTTCACCATTAATGAGCTTCACAAAGCGCTGGCCGACTTTCAATCCCGTGAGCGGCGTTTCGGGTTGACAGGGGACCAGATAGCGCAAAGGGGCGACCTATTAAACGTCTGATCTCTGCGATCATCCTGCTGCCGATCGTCATCCTGATCGTCCTGAAAGGGGGCACGACCCTCTTTGCCTGCCTGGCTGCCCTGGTCTCCGCGATCGGCATTTCCGAATTCTATCTCATGGCCCTGCCGGAACGCAGCCTGGAACGCTGGCTGGCTGCCCCAGCCGGATCCGCACTGATCTTCATCCCCCTTGCAGGGAGTGACAAACTGATGCTCCCCGCTGTCGGCCTGCTTTTTGTCGGCTTTTCGCTGCTGTTCCTGTTCCGTTTACGGACAATTGACACCGCCGCCCGCGAAGTGGCCTTTGCACTGCTGGCGTTCATCTACATCCCCTTCCTGCTGATGCATCTCATCCTGCTGCGCCAAACCCCATTCGGGGTACAGTGGCTGCTTGTGATCATGCTGATCGTCATGACCAATGACTCGGCCGCTTATTACACCGGCAGCGCTTTTGGCAAGCACCGCCTCTACCCGCTGGTCAGCCCCAAAAAAAGCATCGAGGGGGCTGTCGGCGGCCTGGTCGGAAGCCTGTGCGGTACCCTGCTGGCAAAATTCACCTTCTTCCCGCAATTGACATTTAGTGATGCCGCAGTCACCGCTCTCGTCATCGGTATGGTCGGTCAAGCGGGAGACCTGTTCGAATCACTCCTCAAGCGCAGCTTTAACGTCAAGGATTCAGGCACAATCATCCCGGGGCATGGCGGTGTGCTTGACCGCCTGGATAGCATCCTGTTCGCCGCCCCGATAACCTACTACTACGTTCTCTTCTTTTTCAGAGGCTGACCCATGAAAAACATCACTATTCTCGGTTCAACCGGCTCGATCGGCGTCAGTACGCTTGAAATTGTCGCGGCCCATCCCGATCGGTTCCGGGTTGTAGCCATGACCGCCGGAAAGAATCTGGAGCTGTTTGTACGGCAGATAAAACAGTTTGCACCCCGGATCGCAGTCGTTGCCTCCCATGAGGATCTTCCCCGCCTGAAGGAGCTTTGCAGCGGCCTTGAGGTAACAGTTCTGGGAGGGGTCGAAGGGCTTATTGCTGCCGCAACGGCGGATGAAGCGGAAATGGTTGTGGCCGCGATCGTCGGGGCGGCCGGACTGATCCCGACCGCCGCCGCCATCCGTGCCCGTAAGGATATCGCCCTCGCCAACAAGGAGACCCTCGTTACGGCCGGCCACATCTTCATGGACCTTGTTGCGGAGTTCGGGGTCAGGCTTTTCCCTGTTGACAGTGAACATAGCGCCGTCTTCCAATCGATCGAGGGACACCGCAGCGAAGATATAGGGAAAATCATCCTGACCGCATCGGGCGGGCCCTTTCTGAACACTCCGGCCGCTCAGCTGTTAGCTGTCACGGTACGTGATGCCCTCAACCACCCCAACTGGAATATGGGGAAAAAGATCACCATCGATTCGGCAACCATGATGAACAAGGGGCTGGAAGTGATCGAGGCGCGCTGGCTGTTCAATACCCCCGTGGAGAAGATTCAGGTCAACATCCACCCCCAGAGTATTGTTCACTCCATGGTAGAATATGTCGACGGCTGCGTCATCGCCCAGCTCGGCTCGCCGGACATGAAAGCCCCCATCGCCTATGCACTGGCATATCCCGAACGAATTACAACCGGCGTTAAACAGCTCGATTTGACATCATTCTCCGGACTGACTTTTTTCAAACCCGACCACGACAAGTTCCGCTGCCTGGGGCTCGCCTACGATGCCATCGCCGCGGGTGAAAGTATGCCGGCGGTTATGAATGCCGCCAATGAAATTGCCGTCACGGAATTTCTGGAGGGACGCATCGGCTTCACCCAGATTGCCGAGGTCATTGAGCGCACCATGGATGCCCACTCACCACACAACCTGCGATCCATTGAAGAAGTATTGAAGGCCGACCTCTGGGGCAGAGAGTCTGCCCGGCAAATCTGCAAGGAGATAGTGCACTGACATGACCGTCGTTTATGCAATCATAGTTCTAGGTATTCTGATCTTTGTCCATGAATTAGGGCATTTCCTGCTGGCCAAGTTGATGGGGGTCAGTGTCGAAAAGTTTTCTCTCGGTTTCGGCCCCAAGCTGTTCGGCAAGAAGATCGGCGAGACCGAATACCTGCTTTCGGCCTTCCCGCTCGGCGGTTACGTAAAGATGTTCGGCGAGGGAGGCTTTATTGAGGGGGGGGAGTCGCACCACCCTCCCGAGGGTGAAGACGCCAGGCCCGACACAGCGTCAGAGCCGGTTCTGCGTGAACTGACCGACGATGAGAAAACACGGTCCTTCGCCCATAAACCGGTGCTGGCACGGATTGCGATCGTCATGGCCGGCCCGGTGTTCAATCTGCTCTTTGCCTGGCTAATATTCATCGTGCTCTGCATGATCGGTGTTCCTACCGTTACAACTAAAATCGGCGAGGCTCTCAAAGACAAACCGGCGGCAAAAGCCGGCATGCAGAAGGGTGATGTCATCACCGCCATCAACAGCAAGCAGATCAAGCGCTGGGACCAGATTGCCGAGGGAGTAGCCGCCAGCAAGGGGGGGCCGCTGACTCTGACCGTAAAGCGCGAAGCCGCGGATCTGACGTTCACCATAACCCCGGAACCGCGCATCTCAAAAAACCTGTTCGGCGAAAAAATCAACGGCTACGCCATCGGAGTGGCTTCCGCCGGTGAGATTGTCACCGAATACTTCAATCCCGTTCAAGCGGTCATTAAAGGAACCGAACAGACCTGGAAAGTCATCGATCTGACTATCATGTCGCTGGTTAAAATGGTGCAGCGCGTCGTGCCGATGGACAGTGTCGGCGGACCGATCATGATCGCCAAGATGGCCGGAGAACAGGCTTCGGCAGGCGGCGCCAGTTTTCTGGCATTCATGGCGCTGCTCTCGATCAATCTCGGGATACTGAACCTGCTGCCGGTACCGGTCCTGGATGGCGGGCATCTGCTGTTCTATTTCATGGAGCTGATTTTCCGACGTCCGGTTCCCCAGAAGATTCGCGAATACGCCCAGCAGATCGGGATGGTGCTGCTGCTGGGGTTGATGGTTCTGGCCTTCTACAACGATATTATCAGGTACTTCGTCACCCGCCAGGGGTAAAAC
>JBAQPK010000572.1:0-2427 GCA_049305715.1 Desulfuromonadaceae bacterium
TAGTAGTTACGCACCTTCTGCTCGATGAAATACTGCTGCATGTCCCCCATCATCTTCAGGGCGAACTCGGTCGAGAAGATACAGGTATTCTGTCCCTGATCCTCCTTGAGAATGTCGGCCTGAACGGTACCTCGTACAGTCTGCAGGGTGCAGGCCCGGATTTCTAGGTACTCGGTTTCTGACGGCTCGCGACCGTTTTTCTCCCGGAACAGGTCAAGCTGCTGCTCGGTAGCGGCATTGAAGAAAAACGCCAGCATCATCGGGGCCGGACCGTTGATGGTGATGGAAACGCTCGTATTGGGAGCACAGAGATCAAAACCGGCAAACAGCTTCGACATATCGTTAACGGTGCAGATGGAGACGCCGCTCTCGCCAACCTTGCCGTAGATGTCGGGCGGATAATCCGGATCCTCGCCATAGAGCGTCACACTATCAAATGCAGTGGAGAGGCGCTTGGCGTCATCATCCTTGCAGAGATAGTGAAAGCGGCGGTTGGTTCGCTCCGGTGTCCCTTCACCGGCAAATTGACGTTTGGGATCCTCTTCAGCACGTTTGAACGGGAATACTCCAGCAGTGAACGGGAAATAGCCCGGAGCATTCTCGAACATGCACCAGCGCAGTATTTCACCCCAATCGGCAAAATCAGGAAGACATACTTTTGGAATACGGGTACCGGAAAGGGTTGTCGTATAGAGATCGCTTCTGATTTCCTTGTCCCTGACCTTGGTGATCAGCTGGTCACGGCGGTAGGAAACCTTCAGTTCCGGCCACTCTTTCAGGATTCGTTTTGCCTCTTCGTGCAGTTGAGAGTCGAAAATTGCCAACTGTTTATCAAGTACCGCTTCTGCAGCCGCATCACCTAAAACTTCGCGGGCGCCGCTCAGCTGAAAGAGCCGCCGAGCCACATTGACCTGCTCCTTGACCTGCTTGCGGTAGCCGCGCACCGCCTGCACAATTTCGCCCAGATAGTGTATGCGATCCGTCGGAATGATGTATTTTTTCAGACTCTCTTTTTCAGTAATCGGAAGAACTGAGTGCCAATCTGTCCCATTTTTGCCATTGATGACGTCAAGCAGCGCCCGGTAAAGGACATTGGTGCCAGGATCGTTAAACTGGGAAGCAATGGTGCCGAATACCGGCAGATCATCATCAACGACGTCGAAGAGATTGCGGTTGCGCCGATACTGTTTGCGAACGTTGCGCAGCGCATCCTCGGCCCCCTTGCGTTCGAACTTGTTGATGGCAACAACATCGGCAAAATCGAGCATGTCGATCTTTTCCAGCTGGGTTGGCGCGCCGAACTCGCAGGTCATGACATAAAGCGAAACATCGCAAATCCCCACAACACCGGCATTTCCCTGGCCGATGCCGCTGGTCTCTACAAACACGAGATCAAACCCGGCCGCCCGTACCACATCAATGGCGTCTTGAATCGCCGCGGAAAGCTCAGTCTGTGAATCGCGGGTAGCAAGCGACCGCATATAGATGCGGCTCGAACCGATGGAATTCATCCTGATCCGGTCGCCGAGGAGCGCCCCGCCAGTCCGCTGGCGTGACGGGTCAACAGCCAGAATGGCGACACTCTTGTCCGGAAAATCGCGGGTAAAACGAAGTACCAGCTCGTCAGTGAGGGAACTTTTCCCCGCCCCGCCGGTCCCGGTAATACCGATCACCGGCACATCCTGCACCATCCCCTTGATGGTTTCCCGGAGAGACCCATATCCGGAGGCGTGGTCATGTACCGCCTGTTCCGCCAGGCTGATCAGCGTATTAACGGCCCGGATATCCTGTTGTGCCAACCGTGACGTTTCTGCAACGACGTCACGCTCAATCGTAAAATCACACTCTTGGAGCATTAGGTTGATCATCCCCTGCAATCCCATACGTCGGCCATCTTCCGGAGAAAATATCTTGCGGACCCCATACCCTTCAATCTCTGCGATTTCATCCGGCACGATTACACCGCCACCGCCGCCATAGACCTTGATGTGCCCTTCGCCCCGCTCCCGCAGCAGATCGATGATGTACTTAAAAAATTCGACATGCCCCCCCTGATAGCAGCTGACCGCGATCCCTTGGGCATCTTCCTGGATCGCAGCGGTGACGATCTCCTCCACCGACCGGTTGTGCCCGAGATGGATCACTTCGGCACCGGACGTTTGGAGAATACGGCGGATGACATTTATCGTGGCATCATGACCGTCAAACAGACTGGTAGCGGTAACGACACGAATTTTGTGGGTTGTTTTATATGGCTCAGGCGCGACTATAGTCATGTTTTCCTCCGGCAACTAAGAGACATCAATATGATTTTGGCAAACCCAAGACTTTTTCTGCGATAAAGCAAAGGATCAGGTGTGGGGTTATTGGCGCTATGCGTGGAAGCATTGCTTCGCGTAGGTAGCGCTCAACGTGATATTCCTTGGC
>JBAQPK010000573.1:0-9265 GCA_049305715.1 Desulfuromonadaceae bacterium
GTCCAGGGTCATGTAGGAGGTGCTCTAGGACAGCATAACCATGATCTTCCTTCTGGGCTGGGGTGAAGGCGCACGGCCGTGCGGCGCTTGCGCGAGGCGGCCTCGGTACAGGTAGCTCCGGCTTGAGCCGGTGCTTGGGCTTAATGTCATGATTTGGCGGTGCTGCTTTCTTCCCAAGAGTAGTGGTGACCGAGAGAGTTTTGAGATAACTTAGGTCCTTTAGCTCCAGCGGCGGCAGCGGTGCAGGCGGCGGTGTTGTGACGGCGGCCGTTGTTGACGCTTGGGCAGCAACTTCTAGCCGGCTCCGCCGGCTCTCCTTCCCCAGCAATAGCTCGCCCGTCAGGTCATCCTCAACCGTGCTGTCGGCAGGTTCCTCCAGCAGGCTGATATCGCCCAGGTACTGGCCGGGACCGGCCGTCGCGGCCAGCGCCCGCTGCCAAGCGTAAGCCCATGTCATCTGGACGTCCTCGGCAGCCTCGGGCTTGAACAGTTGCGCCAAAGCGCGGCCGGTTTCATCGCCATCAGCCAGAACTGCCTCGGAATCAACTATAAGGGTTACGGGAGAAAGCGAAACATGGGCGTGCAACGCCGTAGCCACACTAGTTCCATCGGGGAGCGACACCGTCACGGTCAAGCCGGGGAGCAGTCCTAATGGGATGGTGAGTAATTCTGACCACAGAATCGACAGGGCTGACCAGGTCTCCTCCCGGTTTCTCCGTAGTCGCTCACCGAACAGCTGCAACGCACGCCGAAATCTGACTTCAACAGCCTCGTGAAGGGCAACAACCTCGTCGATGCGATCAGGCACGAGTCGGGCTGTCGGGATTGTCCTGACCCGCAGGGCCTCGAGGAGATTCATCCGAGTTTCGGCGGCAAGCGGCGCCTGCCAGAGCCTGAGCGCCCCCGCCAGGGCCTGTCGCAGCGAAGGGGCGTTTACGTAGTAGATCGGCCGGCGCCGATACCAGCGCGCTCCACCCCACAATGGCAGTTCAGCGAGCTCAGGGTAATTCACGAGATCACTAGGTTCGACTTCTTTTAGTTCTCGCGCGATTAACTGGCAACAGAAGAGGTAAACTCCGGCGTCGGCCAGATCAAGCGGGCGTTCGGCCAGCTCCCGGATCACGGCGACGGCGTCGCCAAGCCCCGGTTCTTCGATGCGGAGTTCCTTCCATAGCGCTTTCAGCCGGCTGTTCTCCGACACAAAGCGACGGTAGCGGCCGAAGATCGGTCGGCCGAGCAACAGCTCGCCAGGGTTGAACCATCCATCCTGATGAGGCAAACTGGCCTGCGCAGTAACGAAGGCAGATCTCACCGACCCACGCTTCGCCTGAACCCGACGGGCCAGCTCGATGACAATCGCCTGGCCAGTCGCTCGGTTGTTGTTGGTCGCCGCTATTGCCAACTGCCTGCAAAGCTCGTTGGTCTCCGGGGTCGTAGTAATCCCAAGCGCCGCTACCATCCGTCCGGTCGCCTCCGGCGGCAGGTCAATGAAAGCCTGAGGCGGAAGAAATAGACGCTTGTTGACTTCGGAGAAGACGACAAGCTCCACCGGCCGGTTGAAGCCGCGGCTGGTGTTAGGCAACCACGACGTCTGCCGCAGTTGCTCCAGCCATTGAGCAGATACATTCCTGATCTCGGTTAAGTTTCTCTTCAATTGGCAGCTGACGGCAGCGCTCGCCACCGGCTCGAACCGTAACCACTCACGAGCCAGCGAGCGGAGGAGGGCAAGGGCACGCCGGCGCCGCTCGGTAACCTTAGCACGGGCCAGATCGTTCAGGACTGCCACCAAGTCGGGCGACTGCCAGTCTTGGTCTACCTTAATCGCATGGGCAGGCCATGCCCGCCCTGAATTGTCTTGGGCCGCGGAATAGGCCGGCATTGATAATACCCGCGGCGTCGTTGCCGCACCGAGTAGCTGCAAAAATTGACGGGCGCTTCCTTCTGCGTCGCTTCCACGACGGCGCGTACCACGGGCACTTCCCTTCAGCCGAACGCCGTAGTTCGGTTGGATCCAGGTCAAACCAGGGGTTCGGGCGGCGGCCTCGGCAAAATAGCCATGATGATCCTTGGCGATCGTCGGCGGGAGGTAGCACTCGCCGGCCGGGGCAACTAAAAATTCCTTCTTCCCACACTTTTGGTAGCGAAAGGCCTCGACTAAAAGCATCTTGCCTAGGCGCAACCCGATACTGTGCGGGTCGGCCTGCAGCTCCAACGCCCGCTTTACGAAACGCAACTCGTCATCTGTCAGCGTCCGAGGGCTCCGAGCCAGGAGTTCAAGAAGAAGCGTCGGGTCGGCATGCTCCATCACATTCCAGGGGCCGAGGTTGACCTTAAGAGCCGGCCACTGGGACAGTGTTCGATAGCAGGGGTCAAGTTTTTGCACCATTTCCAGCCGGACAAGTTCCGGCGGCCCAGCATCGAATACCAGGATCTGCCGCGCAGCATGAATTGCTACAAGCGCCTGTCGGCGGCCATCCTCGAGACGGATGAGCGGCGCCTCTGCTGCCAACGCCGGCTCCCGCACGAGGACCAGTTCGAGAAGCCGCGCCAGCCAGGAAAGCTCACGCTCTGAGGTCTCCGGCCGCTCGGCAAGAAGCACCGCCTGAGCGAGCGTCACCTGCGGTAGACCGAGCTCCCGAAGGGCCGCCTGAGCCCGCTCGCCCTGCCGGAAAGCAGCAGGGAGCGCAGCATGGCCAAGGAGAGTCTGGTAATCCTCTGGCTCCAATAGCGGGTCAAGCTCGGGATCAGCCCAAGCAAGACTACTCATGACTCCCAGACCAGGCAGTTCGAGAGAAAGCAGGCCGCTCTGGACGTTCTCGACGAACTCGCTATAGCGGGGCTGCTCGTCGAAATCGACCAGCGGCACCGAAGCTACCAGCGGCACCAGTTGCCAAGCCATCGTCTGGTTCGTCTGGAGCAGCCGGCCGAACAGGGTGACAGTAAAGTCGGCCAAGCGATCCATCAACCAGCTGTTAAGCTCGTTCACGACGACTCGCTCGCGTGACGTTCCAGGATCGAACTCGGCATCCAGATGACAGGGAAATCCGGTCCGCGATGCTGTTGGCAACGCTATGAAGAGTAAGCCACTCTCCTTGGCCGTTGTTGCAATCGCAAGACGCCCGGCCCCTGCTATCGCCTTATCGGCCCGCTCCAGATCCCCAGAATACGTCACGCGGGTTGACCAGCGGGTGAACGTCTGGCCGTCTGAGAGGCTGCATTCCTCGGCCAGAATCCCGTCATCCTCAAAGCCCTGAACGACCGTCAAGTTCAGCGTCACCGCCGGCGCGCCTAGGGGGCGCAGTACGAGGTTTGTTACGTGCCGTAGGAAGGTCAGCACCTGAGCGGAACGCTCACGGACCCAAGTGGCAAACTCCTCCGGATCATGGGTGGGATTGAGTCGCAACCGAACCAAGGTGTCGCTCTCGGGGCGATACCATTCAGTAGCTGGAGGCACCAGTGCCGGCTGAATAATCAGGCGCTCGACTTGAAAGTGATATGGTAGGCAATGCACCTCCATATGCCGGCCGAGGCGCCACAGCGTCTTCATCCCAATACCGAAGCGCCCGATGGCGCTTGAGTCGCTATCCTTCGTCGAGACGAAGGGGAGAACCATCGCCGCGACATGCTGATACTCTACCGGCTTACCGTCGTGCACGAGCCACAACTCATGGCCGTCGGGAGCAGCAACCAGGGACAACGTGACGGTCGTTGCTCTCTGGTCATCGGCATTCTGGACGAATTCAAGGAGGCCATGCCACGGGTCTCTTGCCAGCTGTTTCGCTGCCTGCAGACTTGCTCGCAGCTGCCGCCCGGCGATCGACTTGGATATATTGCTGAGATACCCGTGGTAGCCGGCTATCACACCGGCGGCAAAAGCCGGATCGCGTGGATCCTCAGGTCGCTGATAGGTCTCGTCGTCGAAGCGCTGGCAAAGCTCCAGGGCTACGTCTCGACCATACTGATGGGTCACGAGGCTTTGTTCATCGACGTTTGGATGGGTCAACTCCACTGCCGGCACTGCTTCCATGGCCCCTCCCTGGTATCCACCTCGTTTTTATCACTGATTGTTTGCTTTCTCAGCCGGGCACTCAGAGTCCACCGGCTGCGAAATAATCCAGCCTATCCGTTTGTTGAAATGTGAAGGAGGGATGCGCACTTACGTCTTCTATCTGTGGAACCGTACCTGTGCCCGACGTGTCTCTGCTGTGTCCGATAACGTTGTATCGACCCTCATATTGCAGAATTCCTCAATGTAGAGTTTGAGCGCAAAGGCTGTTGCAAGAGCCCTCTTATCTTCCGGGATATGTGCTGCCAGCGTCTTCGGCATCACTACAATGCACTTTGCCATCGCTCGGGATACGGCTACGTTTGTCCGTTCAAGCTGCATCAAGAATGCCTCCTCGCCTCCAATGACGTCGGTATCCGCCACTCCAAACGTCACGATGATGGTGTGGCGTTCTCCACCCTGGAAGCGCTCGACAGTATCCACGGCTGAATCGATGAGGTCCTTCTCTCCGGGGAAGAGCGATCCAAGCTCGCGAATAACTAAGGCCCGCTGGGCTCGATGGGGGGTTACGACGCCAACACACTCCCCCCAGAACCTGTGCGGCGGCGGCGGAACATTCGTTGTCACTGCGCCGTGGCCGTCCAACTCTACACCTACAGAATTCCGCAACATCCATACGATGCCTGCTACCACCCGTGCTTCAAAATGATTACCCTGAGACGACACTTCGTCTTCATGCAGTAAGGTCACGGCTTTGTGGTCCGGAGACATCAAGTCGTTGAACGCAGCGCACCACGGTAAATGCGCTGGATAGGCTGCAT
This sequence comes from Desulfuromonadaceae bacterium, assembly GCA_049305715.1. Classification (GTDB taxonomy): domain Bacteria; phylum Desulfobacterota; class Desulfuromonadia; order Geobacterales; family Pseudopelobacteraceae; genus JACRCG01. The sequence continues at coordinate 4,828 of JBAQPK010000573.1, forward strand.
TATTCGGCAAGGGATTCAGAAACCGAAGCGCCGTGTCCGGGTAGCCGGCGTTTAATGTCGACGGATAGCCGATGCTACGCGCAAATGCCACGATGTCTTCATTGGAGCGGTAATTGGTCTCCAGTACGCATCGGGCCACAGGAGTTGCGAACTGCCGTTCATTCAGATATGTCTGGATGCTCCCCACTAGGTAGGCAGCATCGGTTGGCGGCTCAATGGACGCGATGGGTGGCATCTGGAGGTGGTCACCCGCGATGATGAGTCGGGCATTGTCCTTCAAACCGCACAACGCCGAGAGCGATTGCGAGACAGGAACCTGTGAGCTTTCGTCCACGATAACAACGTCAAAAACCGGCCTGACGAACGATCCCAGCAGGTCGTTGGGGAAACGGCGACACTGACGGACTTGGCAGCCGATGATAACAACCCCCGGGGCACCCGCTGCCAGTTCCTGTAAGCAACTTTGGTAACGAGGATCACGATTGTCCAGCGTTATAGGGGCATAGGACACATGTGCGGATAGCCCTGCGGGAGCGCCTCCCAAAGCACGGCCCCACGAGTATCCGAGGAACATCGCACAGCGGGCTCCCGGGTCAGCAGAAATAAATTCCGCTGCCCGGTGCATGATCTCCTCCACCGCCTTGTAGGTAGGCCCGGTCACTAGTATTTTGAGCGGCCTGCCGCCGGTAGCCGCCTCCCAAGCCAACCCGTGGAGGAGTGCTGCCAGTGTATTGGTCTTGCCTGTTCCCGGTGGTCCCCATATGACCGTCAAGGCGCGCTCGACAGCATGCACGACCGCCGCCTCCTGGGACATGTTCAATCTATCGAGACCGACAACATGCGCTGCGATAGCATTGGCCGTCGCATTGGGCACGACCGTTTGCTGTTCCAGCTGGCCAGGTTCCCACAGGACGCGTGCAGCTGGGGTGACAGGAGCAGTGCCGCCGCGTCGGGTGCGTATAGGAATGCCCATTGCGTTTGCGGCGTTCTGGTCAGGCGTGGCGATGGCGGGATTGCTGATCTCTCGGAGGATAGGGCTGCTATATCGGCTCCAGTCGAACGCCCCCGGCTTCTTGGTCTCAAGCAAAAACACGTCCGTCAGCAGGTCCATGCTCGCGTTGGAAAGTAGGTATGGCACCAGCGCCGGCTCCCGGTCATATGTCAGCTCCACGCGCGCCATAGCATTCACCCGGTCAAACTGCAGCAATGACGCCCGCAGTATCGACCACAAAGGCATCATAAGAACGTTCTGGCTCCCCTGATAAGGTGGCGATCCAGGTCTAATAAGGTCGTTCACGCGCTCGAGCGACAGGCCGGGATGCCCGATTTTGCCTAGCGTCAGCATGCTGTCTTCCTTGAACTTGGCCTCTAGCGAGCCTCGTGACACATCGAAATCATAGACCCCCTGAGAGACTTGCCTGCCATTCCGGAGAATGATCGCCTCGTACGTCGCCTCAAGACGCTCACCCTCCAGAGCCAGGCGAATATGCGACTCCAGCTGTGAAGTGCAAAACTCGAGGCTGTCCCACCAGACCCATAGCTTTCCGTCAAAGGCAACACCTGTTGTGCCCTGAGGGATTGACAGGGGAATACGGTGGCTCCTCGCCCTGAACTGCCCCCGGTAATCGGTGCGAATACGTTCGCATACTGACTCGAGCGACTTACTTTGTTTTTCGAGGGCATCCGAATACTGGGCAATGACGGTGTTGCGCGGCAACTGAACCGTACCGCGCCTGACCTGGGGGGCATTGCTCCAGATTTCGTAGATCCGCTCGCGAGGAATGCCGTTGCTCAGGTACTCGCGGTAGTACGAGTCTCTTACCGCAGAGACAAATCCATTGTTGTAGTGCTCCGCCGTGTCGAACAAGGTGATAACATGCGGTGTTGGCGTGAACACCAAGCGCCGAACGATATCCTCCACAGTAACGACAGTTGCCGCCTCAAGTGCTGCTGGCGCTCCAATCAGCTCCTCCGGCGGAAAGAGCCACGCCAGCGCCCTCGCCCTTCGCGTCGTTAGCGCCAGGACGCGCGGAAGATGGCGCCCCATGGCATTGCACAGTTCCTTGAATTGGCGTTCTTCCCAGAAATGTATCTGGCCTGTAGGGTTCGCCACCATTGCCTCTGTGGTATCAATGCAGCTGGCAATGTGAGAAAGGAACCCTTCCAGTGCAACCCATTCGGCCTGAAGGGTTTTCTGGTCAACAAGGAAGGGTACCGCCGGAAAACGCCGCGGCGCTTGCCCCCGCGTGAACGAAGTTGCCGTGCCGGACAACGCCAAACCCGTCAGAAGGCCCGAACTCGAGTCGAAGTTGATGCTGGCGTACAACACCAAGTTTGCGCTCCCCGCCAGAGATGAAATCACGGCAGCAGTGTCGTTACCGATAGTGCCCGTCATAATTGCCGATGAGCGGGCTGGCAGACTCCTCGCCTCCCGTTTCAGAACCGTATGCAGCTGCAGAGCTGGGTGTCCGACCGGCGCTGTGGCTAGGGACTGAGTGTCCGGCACCGCATGCCTCTGTAAAATCTTCCTGGCTCCTCGGGTGATGCCCGGGACAAGGCTCAAATGACCGCTCATTCGTGCCGCTGGCATACAATAATGCTGCGGGTTCGCATCAACCACGGCTCGTTGCGACTGGCCTAGGTGACGCTTGTCTCCCAGCCAATCACAGTTACTGCACGATCCGCATACATGCCACTCGAGGTTTTGCCATGCCAGAGGGGCCGCATCGCCTATGCGGATGACCCTCACCACGTCCTCGAAGAACCGGCGCACGGTTGCCAAGTAAAAGTGCAGATTGGCGTCCTCAGAGTCGGCGACCAGTGCAGCCAGAAGCTGTGTCATTGTCGCACCACCCGCCTGCTCAAGTCGGTCGAGCTCGCTGTCACCCTGTCTGAACCGAGTCCAGAGGAAAGCATTTGTCGTGACGTAATAACGGTCCATTAGGACCGGATGGTGATGGAGCCAGTTCGCCAGCATCAAGGCATACATGGCGATTTCGGCGCAATAGCTGGGGTTCGCCTCGCTCGTATGCTTGATGTCAAAGATGTCGATGGCCAGACGCGTCTCAGCCTGGGCGGTAACCGCCCTCCGCAGACCATCCGGCTGAATAGCCAGGTCCCCGTCAAGCGGGGCACGCACTACCAACATATCTGGAATGAAGTCGGCAATGTCGGGCACGTCCGCAACTTCGGCAGCGGTTAACCCGATATTCCCAAGCGTCTGGTCCTTGAGGGCCGAGACGGAAAACCTGCCCTGGAGAATGATTGCAGGCGCAGCAGTCAGGGTCAGCAACGTCGGCTCCAGGGCGACATCGTCATACCTCTGCCGACCCCTGTTGTGACAGATGATGCCCGGGAAGAGCCTGGCTAGCTGGTCGTTACGCTCAACCTCGAACTCTCTGCCCTCAACAGACAAGGTGCCGATACCAGGACGTTTCACCGGCTCCGGCATCCCTGCCGCACCCATAGTAGTTTTGTCGTGCAACGAGAGAAACAGCTCCTTGTCGCAACGGGTACGCAAAAACATCGACAGCGTGCTCTTGGAAACTCTCTTGGTGCACCTCACAGGTGGCATAGCCATGGCTGAACTCCTTAGTCTCGATAAATATGGAAGTCGTACTCGGTTGCGGCAGTGGACCCTGACAGCATATGGTCAGCTTGCCGCTTCCCGGCTGCAGCGGTGGCAGCAGGGCGCGTCGAAACAACCCGCCAGGCAATGCCGGAGGACTCAAGCGAGTCACGGATGAGCGCCTTCGGGTCCGCCTTGGCCGATGGGATGATTCCAAACCGGACATACATGTGGAGCTGGTTTGCATGAGTCCGTGCCATATTCTCCCACACCGCCCCGAGCGATTCGGCGAAAGCGGCCTTCCCGGCATGCTCAAGCTGTGTAGCGTTGCCATATTCGACATGGTCCGGGCCACCCAGAAACCAATTCCGCAACCACTGGTCCTCTATGTATGTACGCATACCGTAGTATGGCGGTGACGTCACAACGACCGAGAAGTCTCGGCTGGCAAGTGGTAAGCTGTCGGCACACCTGGAATCACCCAGGCGAGCATCGGCAAACGACCCTCCCTCAGGAAGACAGGGACTTTGGAGGCGAACCAGTTTCCGGCGCAACACCGCCAAAACATCGACCTTCGGAGCAGTGAGTCCTCTGGCCTTCCAGAACCGCACCGAATAGTCCGGCTTCGCAGCAAACGTTCGGGGCATCTGGTTCGAGAAGTACGATTGAGTCTCCGGATGTTTGCTGTTGGGGCCGTGTATACATCCAAGCATGGCCGCACGTAGGAGAACGTCGACATCGGTATCTTGTTCGGTAAGCAACAATCCCTGTCTGATGGCGCATAGTTGCCGCAAAACTGTAGGGTTAAAGGCCGCACGGAAAAATTCGGACGTAGGAATATCGCCCGTTCTATCTCGCGTGATGTATGAC
>JBAQPK010000574.1:0-9424 GCA_049305715.1 Desulfuromonadaceae bacterium
GGTCAAAGGGGTCAACAACCCGGCTGTCAACCACCGTAGCCCCCTTCTTTTCCTTGTAGAGCTTCAATTCGTTACCCTCAACTAAGACAAGCTCAGGATGAAGAAGTCCTGAACCCTGTACACGATGCCACTTGATAACGGACTTAAGCGATTCACCAACCAACCAAGTTGGAGCTAGTGGGATGTAGTAATCGCACCCTTCAGGTTTTACCTCCACACAGTAGAGAAAGGCCTCAGCCCGCTCGCCCCGATCATTGTGCTCAATGCCCCATTCAGTGATCTGTCTATCAGCTGCGGCAAAGACTTCCTCTTGAACCCGGCGCACCTCTTCTTGCACATCCCTGCCTCCACCCAGCAGGTTAAAACCTGCCCAAGTCAACAGGCTCGCCACCGGGTTAAGGTCTGAGCCGAACGCTTGGCAGCCGATGCGGGCCGCCTCAAAAGGAATGGAACCACCACCACAGAAACAGTCGCCCACGCGGGGAGTTTGCCCAAAGGTCCGCTGGCCGAGCTGCTCGATCAGTTCAGTAAGGCTGGCGGCGGTGGTGCCGAGATGGTCGTTGATCTCTCCCCAGGCAGCCTCAGTGGGGCCGCTGACATTCTCCGGCCGGTCGCAGTAAGTTATGCGCTCCGCATATGACAGTTCGTCAAAGTCTCGCCGGTTGGGAATCGGCCGCCGCCTCTGGTCGTCAAGCGCTTTGCGCCCGGCATCATCCAGTGATTGCCATATTTGGGCACAGACCGCTTCCCTGTCCTCGTTACTCATCCCCTGCCTGAAACCACGGGCGCCGAAGTATTCAACCCGGATTTCATCCGTGGCGGCCTCGCGCCAGGCCGCCGCAGGTATATCCCCCCTACAGCGCTGCCAGACACCATCATCATCCATGGTCAGTATCTTAAGAAAAATCTCCCGATCCTTCTTCGGATTATCCGACGCGGGCATCAGCATGCCGAGAATGGATGCACGGACTAGAATCAGCGGTTTGCGCCCCCACCACCTGCCAAGTCCGGTTAGCGTTTGGGAATTGGTAGCCTTGCGCTCTTTGTAGGATTCGGCGGAGAGCCGGGCGATGGGAAACTGAGTTTCAATGAATGCAGGCATATATATCCTCGTTAAAGTAGCAGCAGCTGGGTGTGACCAAGCAGTTCGCGCCGCGCTTTTGGCGAAAGCCCTTCCCCTTTGACAAAGGGATTGTCGGCAATGGCAGCCCGAAGCGCTTTACGCCAGCCGATCCCTTTCTGCATGGCCTGGCCGGTGGTGGCGATAGTCATGGTATAGAGCCACCACCGTTCTTCTGGTGCCAGCGCCTCCCAGTTGCGCAGGGCATTGGGGATGTCATCGGGCGAAGCGTCTTCGACCGCCCAGCAGAGAACGCAGAGCTCCTTGCCAAGCGAGGGGTGTACCGGCACCGGTTTACTTGGGTTCTTCTGAAACTTGGCAGCAGGTAGCCCATTGGCCCGCAGGCGACGGTTGGCCTCATCCCAGAAGGCTGGGGCCAGAGCGAGCCAGCGGACGCGGTTGATAGCAACCCGAAGTGAAGGGTCGTTTGGCGATGGCGGCGCCACCATGCGGGTACCCAAGTCATTGAGATCGTCACCACGGTATTCGGTGATGCAGATGGTATCGTTGCCGCCGCTTCCTTTTGGCACATCGATAAGAAAGCCGTGTCGTGCCTCATCGGGCAGAAAACCAATGCCGACAACCTTGCGTGATGTAGAGGTGCTTCGTATGGTCATTGAGTCACTCGTGCCTGGTTAAACGGCTGGTTTGTGACTCTTAACCAGTCAAGAAGGCTCTGACCGGTGGGGAACCCGAGTGAGCCGACCGTCATGCGCAGAGTGCCACCACAGACAATTTCTTGTAATTTCTCGGCAATTGACTTGATGGCTGCAGCATCGAAGCCACCGTCAAGCGCTCCGGAGTAGTCAACATTTTGTTGACCATCGCTGCTTTCTGCCACCAGGCTGATATCGAATGCGTTCACGCCAGGCGCTTGCTCAAACCTTTGGACAAAATCCCATACAGCGCCGGTGTCGTCGAGTCGTGTCTGCTGATTCCAGCGGGCAGGAATCGTCAGGTCCAGCGTGCGCTCCTCCTGACCTGGCTGCGGGATCGATATGCGAATTGTCTCAGAATTCAGCTCATATGCGGGCGCTACCGCCATCGCGCAGACCACCCGGCAGTTGGCAGGGACACGGATCATGCCATCATAGGTGGCATATCCCGTACTGGTAGGCGACGAACCATCGGTGGTGAAGCGAATGGAGATGCCATTTGTGCGCGGCAATGCCTGCAACTCGATCTCGTAATGATCACCACGGTTGTGCAATTGGTATTTAAGTCTCAGCTTGGCAGTCCAGTCCTTCACGGAGCTTACCCGTGTCATATCAGCAGGATCGAGGGCTAGAAAGCGGTAGCGCAGACCCTTGGCTTCAAAGCGGGCCGGTGTAGGCACCGGACTGGATGCAGTCGTTGGTTCGGAGTCGCCGGTTTCAAACACTACCGACGGTGCATGTAGGGGTTCAATCTTAAGGAAGGTATAGCCATCACCTTCATCTTGGACTGAGAGTTCGCGAATGGAGACCTCTGGCATGGGCGGCGGAAATGGGCCGCGCCTGATGTGGTTGCCTTCCTCACGCCACAGCCCGCGCCGAAGACAGTCGGCCTTAAGGTCATCGAGTGCTGAGGTTCGATGTAGCGGCCAGTTGGTGTTCACGGCGGCGGCGCGTTTAAAATCAGCCCAGAGGACAGTTTTTGTCTCAGCTGAGCCAAATAGACGGGCTTCTGCTCGGGTGCGGAAGCTGTCATCATCAATTGTGGTCGTAAATTTTTGTGCACCTTCAAGAGTCCTGCGGATTGTTGCCTCACCGCTTTGGTTGCCGGCAAAGGCAAAGTCAACCCCGGTGGACCGCAGTGCACTGTTGATGGATGGGTAGACAATCTGGTCAAAGGCCTCTTTTAGCGCCGCAGTGAACTGAAGGCCGACCCTGTCGCGCAGGGCGTCAAGAGCGCGCCACTGGGGATCGCCAGCCGGCGTGCTTTCGGAATTCAACTCATCCTCAATGCTTTGCAGGGCCCGGGTTTGCCGGGCTGAGTCGATCACCTTCTGGAAGGTGTCACGGGATCCGGTAAGGAAAAGAACCCTGTTCTTGTACTGCTGCTGCGCCCACCACGCCTGCCAGTCGGCTGAAATCGGCAGCTGATTGGCCTGCCCGCCCGGACGAACGATTACCAGTGTGGCCTTCTCCTGCTCAACCTGCACCTGGTCAGGTGGCGGCAATACCTTGACGACCTGGTAACAGTCACGCAACGAAGTGGCGAAATAATCGTCCAGGTGATCGCGAAGCATGCGATCAACCGTCTCAGGGTGCAGTGACAAGGCTGTCGAGCGGAGCTTGGCTGCGAGGTTTTGCTGGTTTTTAAAGTAAAGGCGACCGTCAGCCGAGTTGTGCAGATACCAGGCCCGGGTTGCCAGTTTGTCGAGGACATTGGCTTTAAAGGTGGAAAGGTCTCGCCCGGGGCGCTGTAGGCAATCGACGAGCTGATATTCCCGGAGTCCGTGGATGGCGCCCGGCGTTGTCGACAGCGAGGCGACCAGGATCAGGCGGGCGGCATCGGATGCATCGGTGTTGCCGTTGGCTATATCAATCTGCTCAACTTCGGCGTCGCCGCCGTGGGCAATGTCATGAGCAATAGCTTCGCTGAGCGAAGGGTTTATGGTACGGATTTCAGAAGCGATCTCGTCCTGGTTCAGGTCAAGGTCGTAAGGGTGGATCAGGTCCACGCCAGCGGCTTTTTCCGAGCGCCACAGATTGGAGACCACCATCTGCATCAGGCGAATGACCCCACGTGTCTGCTGAAACCCGTCGTTTTCCTTGAATTTGCCGACCAGCTCGCGCAGGTCAGGGTGAAAAGGATAAGCATCAATGACCCTGGTATAGAGGGCCTCTGGTGAAGTGGCGGTGAGGTTCATGCTGCCCGCCTCACGCAGCGCCTCGCGATACGCGGATGCCACATTCTGGATTTCCGTATCCGATGCCACACGTTCGAAGAGCCGTTTGCGCAGAATGTAGTAGAGTTCATCACCATTTGGATTGACCGGGGTGATCGGCACGGCAATCCGACGTGCTTCAGAGCTGATGCCCTGAACCGAACGGTTGAAGGCGGACTCAAGACTGGCCTGGCCGATGCTGAAATTCGTGCCCGCCAGGTCGGATAGGACGAGGCAGACATTGTCCATATCGGCAACCGCTACGAAGAGATTAGCAAGTGCGGTGGTGGTAACAACACCAAGGTCGCCATTGCCGACCGGAACGGCAACGGCATACTCCAGGTAGGGCGGCAGTTCGTCAAGGAAAAGCACAAGCGGGTCGCCGCCGAGCAATTGCTTCCAGGCCTCTGGTCCTGGCGCACTCAAAAGCGGCGACACATACCGGGCGAACTGATCGCTTTTACCGACCTGTTCTGCAATGGAACCCCAGATGCCGCCAACTTCGTCGGTGCTTCTGCCGTTGAACCCGACAACCCGACAACGTCCAAGCCGCGGCGCCGGGTCCTGTTCACCAAGAACTCTCCTGCGCAGCTCAGGGTCACGTGCAAGTAGCCCCAGGGCGATCATGCTATGCGTTTTACCGCCACCCATCGCCTGCGACAGAAGGAACACAGATGAACCAGCCCCGGAACCACCCAACTGCCGAAACGCCCGATCCACCAGCGTGGACATACCGTTGGTGAAGTAGTTTTCCTCGAAAAACTCATGGCCGTTGACCTGGTTTTTAAGGAAAGTGTCGAGGCTGAGAACAGTGGCTCTTCGGTCGGCGGCAAACACGGACTGGCGAGGCGTGCATAGGGCATGAATACTCATCGAGTCGTCCTTATTAATGCGAAGTGGTCAAGCTGATCGCATCAAGCAGAAATTTTGAGCCAAAAGCATGTCGCAATGGTCAACTGCAGGACTATACTCATCTATGTAAGTGCCGTCAAACTCTGAATCATTAAAGCTCCTGCGGCTGTCCGTATTTTTTGTGGTGATCTGGACATGCTGTCTCCCACAAGGCACTATTGCCGGCAACTGCAAACCCGGCCGGTGCCGTTGCAGTAGGTGCAGACGGTGCCTTCGTCGTCATCGTCGGAGTAGCTACAGATTCGTCCGCGGCCGTCGCAGCGGTGGCACTGGACCTTTGCCCGCTCCTCGACGCGCAGACCTGTCCATAGATCAACCAAGCGCTCAAAGACCTTCTGCCCATTCTCGATCAAGCGCCACGGATCCAGGTTGACGTCGATACGCCCCCTGATGACTGTAATGCAATCCTGGTATAAGTCCTCGTCGAGGCAGCCGAGTTCGGCCAGCGGCACGTGGAAGTTGTCGCTGTTGTAGATTGACAGCAGCACCGCTGCCACGCGGCCAGACTGGCCTGTATCATGCCGGGCGACAGGCAACAATCTGGTTATGGCGGCAGCATACTCGTCAACTGTGACAGGTTTCATGGGTGTCCTCCTTGGCGCCGATGGCGCTGGCTGATGGCGCTGATTGCACTGTTCGTAGTAGTGATCTTTGATCGCCCGCTCAAAGCCGGCGACGGTTGGTTCCTGGCCGTAGCGGTCGAGCAGACCAAGGGCGGTACAGTAGGTGATATGGTGGCGCCCGGTAGCGAACAGCAGGGTCAGGTCCATGTCGGATATAACGCCGCTTACCAGGTCCAGGTGGTGGCCCCACAGGAAGTATGCGGCCATTTCAAAAGTCAGAACTTCACTCTCTATCATAAACCGTCTCCAGGCGCGGGCGGGCGCCACTCTATCAATATAGCTCTCCCAATATTTTTCAACTCCACTTACTGAAGCAGAGTATAGCAAATCATAATAACGCTGTCAATATTATAACGGTAACGTTATGACAATTTAGTTGAACTGGGGGGGTCTCTACTATCATAGCATAGGGTCCAAACGCAGAAAAAGGGCCCCGGAAGGGCCCTTTCGTCGCACATTGCTATTATTAATATTTTCTAGGAATGTATGCATTTACAATAGCAAGGCGGTGGTGACCAAGGTCTGAGCTTATCTCCCAGCGTGACCGGCCGGACGCCTCCTCCTTTTGCGCCCAGAAGTGCCTGGCGGCGTGCGGGTGGCATCCGTTTTCCTTCGTAAATCCTGCGCGCTGGAGTGCATTCTTGAAAGCGACCAGGCCCGTCTCGAGGCCCATCTCCTTGGGGATAATACTGCCGGTGCTACGGATGTGAGCCATCCGGAGTTCCATCGCCGTCACCTTGTCGTCAGTGTTGAGGGGAATTGCGCGGCGCTGGCCGCCTTTGGCACCCTCGGCAACGGCATGGAGCACTCCAGGCTCCATCTTCTTTGTATAGCTGGTGAAGGATGTCTTATAGCGGGCGACGAGGCCGTCCAGGCTTATCTCGGCCAGATCCTTGCTGCCATTTTTCGAAGCGAGGAAGGTGCCGTCGGCAAGTTTGATCACCACGTCCTTAGTCAGAAGCTCTTCCCGGCGGCGGAGCCCAAGGGTATCACCTGTTGACTTGGCTACCACCGCCCAGGTGCCGTGCTTGGCGCCCGCCAACTCCTCCAGCGCCTGGACGTATTTAGCCTGATCCTGGATGACGGGGTTATTCCTGCTGCCGCGACTTGCCATGTAATAGGCGTTGTCTTTTTTGACGACATTCTGCTTGCCGATAGCATTTGCGATCGAGCGTAACACGGTCAGATGGTTCTGGATGGCGCCCGGGGTCATCTCCTTACCGGTCTTGGCCGTCCAGTCATCTTTGATGTGCTGGATATAGCCATCGACGTGCGCCGGCGCCATCGACGTGATCGTCTGCAGGCCGGGGTTGCCATCTGCCTCTCGGTATGGCTTGCCGTCGGAGTCGTACTTGATGTGGCCGTTCATGAGGAAGTTGCCGATGCGCTCCTGGATTCCCAGGAGGCGTGTTTTGCTGTTGTCGCCGATATTGCGGATGGCTGTGCGGAGCAGGGATTCGATTTCGCGAACGAGGTCTTTCTGATACTGCGGCTGTTTTTGCTTTGACATGGTGTGTACCTCTTGTTGGTGGTGTCAGCTATCGCACGGAGCGATATGGTCGTGGCTTCCGTGGAAGGCACAGACATACCGCCATAGGGGTAAAAGAACGAGAGCTCCAGCCAGCATCAGGCTGGTTCCGGATAACCAAGGGCGCACCCAGGGAAACCGTGATTTTTATGCTCCGCCAGAACACCAGCTACCCGCCGGTTGTTCTGTACGCCGAGACCCGAATTCCTCGGCGCCATGCAGCTCCAACAATGGTTCCATGTCACATCAAGGCCGTAGTTGCCATGTGCTTTCTCGTTGCGTCAGTCCGCGCTGTTTCGTCCCCGGCATTTCTGCCCCATGACGATATACGCTGATCGGTTGTTCCCTACCGCCTAATTCGGATTGTTTTCCTTCAGGCCAGTAGTTTCGGCCCCTAGGGTGGGCCGTCAGTGTATCATCGCTCGAGATTCGGTCAAAAAAAATGACCGAACATCTTCGCGCTGATGACACTGACGGCCGAGGCCGTTTAAAGTCGTATATGTGATCGCCGGTGTCGGCGTAATTGTTGTTGTTACGGTATCTCTGGCGCACGTCGCTGCGTGCTATGATTACAGGGCGATAGCTCTGTGCGTCCAATAGCAGTTCCCGAGATCTCCGCCGTGCAAACGCCAAGCAGGGATTGTCGCCCACTACTCAGAGGGCCGGGCAGATCTAGAATCAAATGGAATTCCAGGTGGTTATTGAGATTGCTATTGCTGATGGTTGGGGTGTTTCGTGCTTCTCTTCCGCCAGAGGCGCAGCTTTGTCCTGTGCGGCAGTTGATACTGGTATGTTTTCGTGTGGGCTCGTCTTGCGGGCGAAAAGTTGCCAAGCAGATTGACATGCTCAGAGGAATACCAGGGTTGCCGATGCTGTCAATGTTTTTATGCAGGCAATAAAAAAGCCCGGAAAACCGGGCTTCAGGGAGTCAGAATGGCAAACTTTCCTGATTCAGGAAGTATTGGTAGCGCCATAGGGCAGCATAGCGGCATATTAACCGGCACTGCACAATATCAAACGCGTCAAGGTAAGCGCAAAGCCGGGCCGGCTCCAGGTCGTGCTGATCCCATGATTTCATAACATCTCGATCTCGCAGCGCTTCTGCCTCTGGTAGTGGCTTGTTATACAAGTATAATTTGCTACTCGTCAATTCAGCACAGATCTCCTGGCCTGTTTGATTGTAGATGACATTACGGACGAACGACAAGCCTAAATGGCCCCTATGGATTGGCGTCCAGCCGGGCAGCGGCGCGGCGTGGAAGCATTTTAGCACGAAATCAGCGATCGGTTGACGAGGCTCAAACTCTTCCAATTCTCCACCGACCAGACCTTCGATCAGGGCTTGGCTTTCCGGCCATTCTGACCACTCCTGGCAGATCGATACGCCATTTTCAGCTGGCTTGAAGGATAGGATCGCATCTGCAGGCCGCAGCGGCTTTTTCGGCAGTTTTTCATCCCGAAAGAAGAACAGCTTGTGGCAGCATACGACCGCCAGCAGCTTATCCTGACGCAACCATGGCGCCCTGGCTTTCCGGAAGCGAAACAGCAATCCTTTTGCTTCTGTGCCGTCAACACGACACGGCGACCATATCCTGCGCGTTCCGAGCCACGAATCACGCGGGCCCAGAGGTTTAATGCCTGGCATTGTTCGCCTCCTTCGCTTTATTTTTGCTACTGTTGATCACAAAAGCTCCTGAAAATGCGTCTTGAATAAGATGCTCGATACAACGTATCCGGCGGGCGTGGATATGCTCGTTGAGCCAGAGCGCCGCTACTAGCAGCAGATCGACAGGCAGCAGATACATCCACCAGCCCTGTTGAGCGTAAAACGCAATGGTGGTGCAGAACAGAATTGTCAAGGCGCAGTCGTAGAAATGTCGATTGCCTTTCAATCTTCGCCACACCTGACTTGCCGCTTGCGCCACCAGTTTTGCCGCCAGCGCGTCGCGCTCCGTGGTTAAAGTCAGGACAAGGCCTCTATGCCCTATGCCGAGCGCCTGATATCGCTGGATACGCTCCTCGAGGTCTGCAAGGTGGTAATGCGCAATGCGGGTCTTGATTTTAAACGGACAGGTAGAGACAAGCGTCCCCTGTGTCGTTAGCGTGCGTTCCCCTTGGATGGTCTCTATGTCAATCGCGCAGTGCACGTTGCTATACGTTCGCATGTGCTTCTCTGGATTTATAGATGGAAGAAGCGATATAGGCGCTGACGGTAAGCACTGACAGCAGGACGCCAGCTCCGACTGCATGACTGGCGAGGCATAGGTGACAGGGGATGATGGCGTGCTCTGCGAGAGTGCGGGTTAGTTCGTGATGATGGGTAAGGAATCGGTGCATCGGTAGGCCTCCTTGTCGCCCCGGGGGTGGGT
>JBAQPK010000575.1:0-3265 GCA_049305715.1 Desulfuromonadaceae bacterium
GTCGGAGATGCTTGCGGCTCCGGCACTGGCCCGTTTTTCGATATAACTGAGTAGCTCTGCAAGCTGAGTTTCAAAGTCACGCGTCATATCTGCCTGCAGGCGGCTTGAAACCAGAGAAAGATAAGCATTAACCGCGGATATATAGGCATCACCGTCGCTTACCCGATAATTCTCTTTACGGGCCTGTTCAATAACTTTGCGGCGACGCCAATCCAGAATACCGGGCAGGTCAAACAATGGCTGACGCACGGTCAGTGCGGCATCTGTACGTATGTGTGTATCAGAGGGGATAAGCGTCTTGGTTACTTCATCAGTTTCCACTGATGGCCGGGATTGTTCATAGCCTTTGCTTGCACGCACTGACACGGAAGGCAGCAGAAGGGCAAGAGCCTGTCCGGATTGCGCATTTGCCTGTTCTGAACGTGCCAAAGCCGCGAGACTTTCGCGATTGAAACTTCGGCCGGCGCGGATCGACTCCAAAAGGTTTGCCTCATCCACCTGGCTTGCAACTTCATTTTCCAGTATTTGATTTTCAGCCATGCTTTTTACAAATTGCCCATCGACATCAGCTAATACTGAAATTTCAGACTTGCCGGTCAATTCCGCCAGATTCCGTTTTTCCGGCACAACAAAAGGGCCGGCAACTTTTCGAAACTCATCGGCCTTTTGTAATGGGAGAGGATCCGGCAAGCCGCCGGTTTCCTGATGAGGAATATTTTGTACTGAAGGCTCTGGCAGACTGGAATCTTTAGAGGGGGCGGAATCGGGTTCAGAATCCTTGATCTGTATTTCGGCGGCAGTGATTGTAGTGATCGGTGGTAAAACGAATTGCAGAATTACGACGAAGACACAAACACAACACTTGAATCTGTCAAACACAAACGTACTCCTTGCACTTAAAATTCCGCACTGATCACCTAACCATAGGGACAGGAATTCTATTTATTTTTTGCGCGCATACTACCACCATAAATCACCAACCGTCAACGGAGTTACGTCAGTATGGGCTGGCAGCAATTATGGCGGTGCTGAACCCGGAATAGACGCCGCTTAAGCAAGATCCGACTTCATGCTCAAAGAGGCGCTTTTAGCCGCTCAAATGCCCCGTGGCGATGTTGTCGGTGTTTCCGGTGTGGCTGGCAGCACAGGGGGGGCGACGCTGATCCATGGAGTTGGACCTGCAGAGAAACCAATGGCGGGACAACGGCAGGCTGTTCCGTTGGAAGGCGGATTATACAAAATGTTTGACAGAGTCTGCGGTTTTACTATAGAAAGAGTATTCGCTTCTCGAATGATTCTTACTTACAGCGAATCAATTAAGAAATCGAGGATGTGAAGGCAAGAGGTTTGTTTGGTGACCCTTTCGGGGAGTTAATTTGACAATTCTTATTGTCTTGAAACAATAGTTGGACTTGTTTTCTCAATTAAATGCGGGAATAACTCAGTGGTAGAGTGTCAGCTTCCCAAGCTGAAGGTCGCGGGTTCGAATCCCGTTTCCCGCTCCAAGAAAATCAAGGACTTAACCGACAAGGTTATGTCCTTTTTTGTTGTGTTGGGGGCTTTTGTTTCCGTTTTTGTTTCCGTTTGGCGAGAAAAACACCAAGAAAAAATGTGCGCCATCCTGAATATTTTTGAAACCTGAATCCTGCAGAAAGGTCCGCCCCACACAGATTGCACTGGAAGGAAGATATTTCTATCCATCTGCGAGAGGTCTTATAGCAGAGACTCAAAGAGTTACACGATGGACCTCGCATTTTATCCACTTGTCTCCATTGTTTCCGTTGTTGCATCCGTTTATCAATAAAGAACCGAAAAAACAGTCAGATAGCGTGTTGTGTTTGGGGCCGCTGCGAACGAAATGGGTATGCGGCGGAGTGATTCATTTTCATCATTGACATTTTGATCGTAATCCCTTTACAATAAAATTAGGTCGTACGACCGAACTATATTTGCAAGGAGATCTGCTATGGACGAACGTATCATGAGACGGATTCAAACGATTTGCGCTTGGTCTGGGCTGGGGTTTGTCATCTTCTACGGCATTACCTGGGCCGTACTCGGCCACAACTACCCCCCTCCCGACCCGAAATTTTCCGCCCCAGAATTGGTGGCTAACTATTACCTCAAATACCGCGATGAGATCCTCCTAGGACAGAGCCTCTCTACCTTCTTCGGCATGTTCTATCTTACTTGGACCGTCCAGCTCACTGTACAGATGTGGCAGCGGGAACGGAACCAGCTACATCTCCAGAATCACCTCCTGTCACTCCTCAACCTGACAGGCGGGCTTTTGACCGCCTGGGTGCTGGTGACCATGCCAGTGTTTTGGCTCTGGTGCGCCGAAAATGCAGCAACCGCTAACCCTGAGCTGATCAAGGCCTTCCATTTCATCGGTTGGTACACTTACGATATGACCTACATGATCACCACCATCCAGACCGTGGGGATCTGCGCCTTCATATTCCTGGACAAGACTACACCGGCTCTCTACCCCCGCTGGGTCGGGGTGCTTGCCATGTTCTCCGGGCTTTCTTTCCTCCCGCTCACTTTCCTCCCGTACTTCAAGTCCGGCCCCTTTGCCCTGAACGGCTATTGGTCATACCACCTCGCCTTCATCTCCTACGCCCTGTTCACCGGCTTCCTCAGCTATTACCAGGCCCAGGATCTGAAACGTGTGAGGATCTCGGCTGCTCTCGGCATAGGGCAGGCAATCAGCCGCAGCCCAGTTCTAACGGAGAGCAGCGAGTAATGCGCCAGGAAATAGACAACCATACGGATCGGCTGCGACGATGGGGCGTCGTCACCCTGGAAGGCACAGGGCAGAGCGCGGGGGTGATCGCCCTGGACGACATTCTGCGGGAGAACGCCGGTGCCGGCATCGACGAACATGTCCGGGGCGGCAGGGCGAACGGCGCGCTTCGACCTGATCGTGACAGTTCCAATGCCCGATTATGCTATCCGGCTCGCCATACTTGAGATATACTGCGCAGCCGGCAGATGGGAGGAAGGGGGCTATGCTGGCGAACCGTGAGTCCATCGAACGGGAGCCGGAGCGGCAGTTTTCCTACTTTGTCGTGGAGCAGCGCCATTTCGAAGTGGCCATGGAGAAATAACACAGGGACGCGTCGTGACTCCCGGCTGCAGAAGCACCGAACCTAACGAGGAGGATCGCCATGTTTGAGGGTGAAAACGATACCGCCACAAGGATCCTTGAGGCCGCCTTCCGCTGCATAGCCGCCAACGGCTATGCACATGTATCCATGCG
>JBAQPK010000576.1:0-6247 GCA_049305715.1 Desulfuromonadaceae bacterium
GTTTACGTTCAATGGCCCTGGTCCTGGTAGCGGCCAGATCGATATGGTTTCCCGCCTCCACCAGTTTTTTTCGTGTTTTATCCAGAATCGCTCCAAATTTCGAAAATTCCGTACGCACCGCTCCCAGCAGATTCCATACTTCGGCAGAACGTTTTTCAATGGCGAGCGTCCTGAACCCCATCTGCAGGCTGTTCAGCAGCGCCGCCAGCGTTGTCGGGCCGGCCACCATAACCTTGAAATCGTGCTGCAGAGCTTCAAAAAGCCCCGGCAGACAGAGCACTTCGGCATACAGCCCCTCGGTCGGCAGAAACATGACCCCGAAATCGGTGGTATGGGGAGGATCGAGATATTTGTCGCGGATGGTTTTCGCCATCTCCCGCACCGAGCGGTCAAGCTGTTTCCGGGATTCGGCCGCAGCGGCCGCATCGGCGGCCTCCTGGGCCTCCACCAGCCGCAGGTAATCCTCCTGCGGAAACTGTGCATCCAGGGGGAGCCAGACCATCCCCTCCGTCGTGCCGTCGCGCCCCGGCAGTTTCAGGGCGAATTCGACCCGCTGGCCGCTCCCCTGTCTGGTTTCGACGTTTGACTCATACTGCCCGGGGGCCAGGATCTGTTCCAGCAGGCTCCCCAGCTGGATCTCCCCGAATGTGCCGCGCGTCTTGACGTTTGTCAGCACTTTTTTCAGGTCGCCGACGCCGCTGGCAAGGGACTGCATTTCACCCAGACCCCGCTGCACGAGTTCGAGGCGTTCACTGACCAGCTTGAATGATTCGCCGAGACGTTTCTCAAGGGTGTCATGCAGCTTTTCATCGACGGTGGCCCGCATCTGTTCCAGTTTTCTGGCATTGTCTTCCTGAATCAGCCGCAGACGGGCATCGACCCCTTCCCGCAATTTATCAAGCCGCCCTTCGTTGCTCGACGTGAGTTCCTTCAATTGGGCGGCAAACAGTTCCAGCTGGTTTTTCTGCAGACCGGCAATGTCACTCATCCGCTTCGACAGCGAATCACCCAGCACGGTTATGCCGACGGTCATCTCCTCCCGCGTGCGCCGCGAAGCTGAATGGGCCTCCTCGCGACTTCGCGCAAGCTCCTCCCGCAGAATCCGCTCATGACGTTCGAGCAGCTTTTCAATCCCCTCTATTTTTTTCTGCAGGTCTGCAGTTTCAGCCGTCCCGCGTCTTCCCCTCATGAACAGAGTGAGCAACAGCCCCAGGCAGGCCAGGAGGAGCAGAACAGAGCCGTATGTTATTACATCGTTCATTTATACAATCAGTCCTTTTCGGGTGCGGCGTGCAAGGTTTCAGTCACACGCCGCGACAGAGCGGCAAACTCTTCCAGGGAAAGCGTTTCTCCCCTCCTGCGACCGTCGATCGCACACGCCTCCAGCAGCGCTCCGCAATCGACCTGTTTGGCGAATTCGGCGGACTTGAGGCAGTTGACCAGCGTCTTGCGCCGCATGGAAAAGGCGCTTTTCACAACACTCCTGAAAATGTCCTCATCGCCGACATCAGCCCGAGCCTCTGAACGGGGGATAAAATTCAGTACGACCGAATCGACTTTCGGGCTTGGATGAAAAGAGCCGGGATGCACGACAAAAGCCCGGCTGATGTCAAACCACAAGCCGAGCAGCACGGTGGTCACACCGTATGCGGAGCAGTCAGGGGGCGCTGCCAGACGGTCGCCGACCTCCTTTTGCAGCATCAGGGTCATGCGGGCCAGCCTGCTGTGGACGCCATACAACCGGAACAGCACTTCGGTCGAAATGTTGTAGGGAAGGTTCGCAACGACATTCCATTTTTCAGGAGTTTCCGAGAGCAGCGACTCTAGATCAACCTTCAGCACATCGCCGTCGATGACCGTAACACGCTTATTGCCCTTAAGCTGATCCTGATGCCAGGCAGCCAGTGCGTGGTCAAATTCAATCAGTACGAGTCGCCCGGCACGTTCGGCAAGATACCCGGTCAGTGCTCCCCGTCCCGGCCCGATCTCAAACACGGGCTGATCAGGCTTGATATCGGCAGCCTGGATAATTCTTTCGATGATATTACGATCAACCAGAAAATTTTGTCCCAGCGATTTGAGAGGACGGCGGTTGGCACTCATTTCATTGATTCCTTTATACCGTCCATGTCCCAGGTCGCGGTGACATCCAGCGACGGGGAAGAAGCAAGGCCATGGGAAAGATAATAATCGCCGGGAACCGCCAGCATGGCGGCATTGTCGCCACACAGGGACGGGTGCGGGATGGAGAGTTCAACTCCCAGCCGTTCACAGAGTTCGGTCATGCGAAGGCGCAGACCGCTGTTACAGGCAACCCCCCCAGCGACCACCAGGCGGGCGGCGCCACTCTGACGGATGGCACTCTCGGTTTTCGCCGCAAGGACATGGCAGACAGCCTCCTGGAAAGAGGCACAGAGGTCATCGGCATCCTGACCCGGGATTGACACGGGGTTCTTCATGGTCTGCTGCAGCACCGCCGTCTTCAGGCCGCTGAAGCTGAAGTTGAGCGTGCCGTCACGAAGCAGCGGTCTCGGCAAACGGATCGCATCAGGATTGCCGCTCCTAGCCATCTTGTCAATCAGCGCCCCGCCGGGATACGGCATTCCCATGATTTTGGCGCATTTGTCATAGGCCTCTCCGGCGGCATCGTCGATTGTCCTGCCGAGGGTCGTGTATATGCCGAAACCCTCGACATGGAACAGATGGGTGTGACCGCCGGATACGACCAGCGCCAGGAAAGGAAATTCCACCGCACGTTCCAGGAATGGTGCGAACAGATGACCTTCGATATGGTGCACCCCGACAAAGGGTATTTTCCGGGCGACAGCAATCGCCTTGGCTGCCGAAAATCCCACCAGAAGCGCCCCGGACAGTCCGGGCCCGCGGGTAACCGCGACCCCCTCAAGATCCTCCATGCCGGCACCGGCCTCCCGGAGCGCCTGGCTGATCACCGGCGAGATTGACTCCAGATGCTTCCGGGAGGCAATTTCCGGGACAACACCGCCGTACGCCGCATGGATGGCAATCTGGGAAGAGATGACGGAGGAAAGGATTTCACGGCCGCCCTGAACTACCGCGGCAGCCGTTTCATCACAGGATGTTTCAATGGAGAGAAGAAGCATTCAATAGTGCCTTAACGATGGAAAACCGATCACAACAGATTTGCGGCCAGTTCGGCCAATTCGGAACGCTCGCCTTTGGTCAGGGTCACATGTGCGGCAATCCGCTCCCCCTTGAATTTTTCAACCAGGTAGGTCAGTCCGTTACTGGAGGAATCGACATACGGATTGTCGATCTGGTAGGGGTCGCCGGTCAGTACGATCTTGGTCCCTTCACCCACCCTGGTGACGATTGTCTTGATCTCATGGGGCGTCAGGTTCTGGGCTTCGTCAACGATCAGATACTGGTTCGGGATCGAGCGGCCGCGGATATACGTCAGCGGCTCGATATCGAGGAGTCCCATCGCCATCAGTTCCTTGTACCCCTTGCTGTGCCGTTTTTCGGACTCATGGCCGGAAATCAGCAATTCGACATTGTCAAAGATCGGCTGCATCCAGGGGGTCAGCTTTTCCTCAATATCCCCCGGCAGGAAACCGAGGTCTTTGCCCATCGGGAAAACCGGGCGCGAAACCAGCAACCGGTTATATAAGTTTTCCTCGGCGGTTTTATGAAGACCGGCGGCAATCGCAAGGAGCGTCTTGCCGGTACCGGCCTTCCCTACGAGCGTCACCAGCTTGATGCTGTCGTCCATCAGCACATCGAGGGCAAAGGACTGCTCCCTGTTGCGGGGAAAGAGACTCCAGATCCCCTCCTTCGGCACCTTGCGGACGGCGACAATACGGGCATTGGCGGGATCGTTGCGACAGATGGCGGAATGATTCGGGTTTGCGCTGTCTACAATGGTAATGAACTCGTTGGGAGCCATTTCAACCGGGGCCTCAAGCCACCCCTGGCCATAGAACCGGTCAACCGCTTCCGGCGGTACCTCAATCGTACGGGTCCCGGAATAAAGGTCCTGAATATCGACTTTGTCCGACTCGTAGTCCTCGGCTATCAGCCCGATGGCATCGGCCTTGATTCGCAGATTGGAATCTTTGGTCACAAAAATGGCTACGGTATCAGGAAAGCGATCGCGGACATCCTGAGCGACAGCGATTATCCGGTTATCGCCATTATCCACCCGCAGATCAACCGGAAGATTCTTGAAATGTTTCTCGGCAAACATCTCGACCCGCAGCGTCCCGCCACCGGGCATGGTCACTCCGGAGGCAAGGGAGCCCTTCTCCCGCATTGAATCGAGGATTCGTGACACCATCCGGGCATTCCTGCCGGTCTCATTCATATCCTTTTTGAAGCGGTCAACCTCTTCGATGACGGTAATCGGGATGATTATGTTGTTGTCCTGAAATTTGAACAGTGACTGAGGATCGTGGAGCAATACATTCGTATCGAGGATGAAGTTCTTCATGAGTCCCTTTCTGGATGTACAGGATAACGGCGGGGCGCCGGAGTGGAAAATTTATTTTTCGATAATTTGAACGGTAATACCCTCAAGCTTGCCGAGCAGCTTGATCCAGACGTCACGGCCACGGTATTTGGCATTGAGCACGACTTCGCCATCCTTGTTAATGGCCGAAAGGACGCTTTCCGGTGAGTCCTCAACGGTAAAATAGGTATAAATACCGGTCTTGTAGAGTTGCTCCTTGGTAAACGGCTTTTCAGGCGGAAGCGAGCAGGCCGCGCAAATACACAGGATCAGAAACAATGCTGACAACGATTTCATGCCAGGGCTCCTTTTATAGTACGTTATAAGTTTTCCGCGTTATATGTAGCAAATATTTCGTTCACGCACGCATCACAATGCTATCGGGGCTGTGCATGTTTTCATGCTGTTTTCCGGATGTTACCGATGCATTGTACAACGGCATCAGAAAAGAAAGCAATATCTTCACTCGTTGTAAACCAGCCAGGGCTCACACGGGTCGTCCCCCCCGGCAGCGTTCCCAGGGTGCGGTGGGCCAGGGGAGCACAATGCAGCCCGGCCCGTACCGCAATATCGAAACCATGATCAAGTTCTGCGGCCAATATCGCGGGATCGACACCGGAAGCGGTAAAAGAGAGTACCGAGCAGCGATCTGACGGATCAACCGGACCATAGATCGTCACTCCGGGAATCTCTCTCAACCCCTGTTCCGCCTGACGGAGCATCTCATGCTCATGCCGATGGACGGATGAAAGCCCCTGTTCGATGATAAATTCGATTCCTGCCTGCAATCCGGCAATGCCGGGGAGATTATGAGTGCCGCTCTCAAAACCGTCCGGCATGACCAGCGGCTGCTCTTCAGCAGTCGAGTGGCTGCCGGTACCGCCCTGAATCACGGATGCAAGCTGTACGTGTGGCGCTACATACAAGAGCCCCGTTCCACCCGGACCGAGCAATCCCTTATGGCCGGGAACCGCCAACAGGTCTATGGAGAAGCGTTCAACGTCGATAGGCAGATAGCCGGCCGACTGCGCCGCGTCAACCAGAAACAGTGCTCCGGCTTCACGGCAGAGGTTTGACAACCGCAGTATCGGCTGAATGGCGCCACAGACATTGGACACATGGCTGACGGCGATCATTCGAGTATTTACCCGCATCGCACGGCACATATCCTCAACAGAAACCACTCCGTCCGGACCGGCGGGCACGATCGTTAACTCGACACCCTTGTTTCGAAGCGCATACAGCGGCCGCAGTAGAGAATTGTGTTCCATCGACGTGGTAACAACATGGTCGCCAGCGGTCAGAGTTCCCTGAAGCGCCAGATTCAAAGCTCCGGTGGCATTCTGCGTGAAGATGATTCGACTCGAATCGGAAATCGAAAAAAACCCGGCCACCGCCTCACGCGCCTGAAAAAGGATGCGGCCTGCTTCCAGAGACCGGCGATAGCCGCCTCGACCGGGAGATGCCCCTACATCACGCATTGCATGCAGGACCGCCTCATAAACTTTCTCGGGCTTGGGGAATGATGTAGCAGCGTTATCAAGATACATGGAAAGTTTCCATTACGGCACCATCAGGGGTTTTTCATTCAGCCAGGGAAAAACATTGACCGTACCGGTATTTTTATCACGATCCGCGTCATGAATCTTTTGCCTGATCAGCAGCTGATCCGTTGTTCCCCACCAGTTTTGCCGAGCACTAACAACCTCACGGCCGGCGTTGTACAGATTAAACCCGCTGTTTGAGACGAAGGCGTTATTC
>JBAQPK010000577.1:0-4450 GCA_049305715.1 Desulfuromonadaceae bacterium
AACCCGGCAAACTGGCCGATCGGGAATGGGCCGAGATGCGTAAACATCCCGAGGCGGGATATCGCATTGTGAAGCGGATCGGTTTTTTGAAGGATGCCGCGGAAATTGTCTATGCGCACCATGAAAAATTCGATGGCGGGGGCTACCCGCGTGGACTGGAAGGAGAGGGTATTCCGTTCGGGGCGCGAATATTTATGGTGGCGGATGTTTATGATGCGTTGACGTCTGAGCGACCATACCGATCACCCGTAAGCTACGAAGAGGCGGCCGTAGAGATCAGGAGTCTAAGCGGCAGCCATTTCGACCCGGTCATTGTGGATACATTCATGGCGATAGCGCCTGAACAGTTACAAGAGATTGCCGAACGATACCGGGATGCCGCTCCAGCAGAATTACTGAAAGTTTCCATGCGCCCGGCAGGCGCTTGAAGACTTGAGCGGAGCTGTTGTGACGGGAAGGGGTTATAGGTATCGGCCAATAACCTATTAAACAGATAGATAAACAAATATATTTATTGACAGAAGTCGTGGGGATTTGGTATTCAGTATTCAATACAAAAATAGTTTCAACTTATCGAGAGTGGTGGAGGGAAAGGCCCTGCGAAACCACAGCAACCGGCTCATGTGAGTGTCAGGTGCTAATTCCTGCCTTGCCCCGGTAAACGGGATAAGTGCGTTAACAAAGTTATTTCCTGCCTGAAACCGCAGAAAATAACTTTTAACTTACTAAGGCGAAGATGAGGACATGTCGTGAACGTTTAATTCATGACCACTCCCCATCGGTTATGCCGGATGGGGTTTTTTTATTTTGGGGAGATGCAATAATGGAAAAGACACTCTGCTTTGATTCACTGCTGATACATGGCGGCATGGAAGATGGCCCCGCCGGGGCAACCGCGGTGCCGGTTATCCAGTCAAGCTCGTTTGCCTATCGGACAGCGGAAGCGCTGGAGGATGTGTTTCGCGGTCGGGCAGTCGGGTCGGTTTACACCCGTATAGGTAACCCGACGACGGAGGCGCTGGAGCGGCGTCTGGCAATTCTGGAGGGCGGTGGGGCGGCTATTGCCACCGCGTCCGGCATGGCGGCGATAACCACTGCGGTGCTGACGGTCCTGCGAGCCGGCGATGAAATACTTTCTTCATCATCCCTGTTCGGTGGTACGTTTTCACTCTTCCGCGACACTCTTTCCAACTATGGCATCACGGCAACTTTTGTCGATCCGCTGGATCTGGACGGCTTCAGGAATGCCATCAACGAACGCACCCGCCTCCTGTTTGTCGAGACGATCGGCAACCCGAAACTGGATGTGCCGGATGTGCCGGCACTCGCCCGGATTGCCCATGAAGCCGGGATTCCAATCATGGTCGATTCTACGGTTTCAACGCCGTATCTTGCCAACGGGGCGGAACTCGAAGCCGATATTCTTGCCTATTCCACCAGCAAGTATATCAACGGCACCGGAACGACCATCGGCGGCGCTATCATCGACCGGGGAGTGTTCAACTGGAACAGTCCAAAGTTCCCGCATTTTGAGCCGTTTCATAAAAAATACCGCGCCTTTGCCTTTACTGCCCGTGCCCGTAAGCTGGTCCACAAAGATGTGGGTGCCTGCGCCGCTCCATTCAATTCCTACCTCCTGACAGAAGGTATCCAGACGCTGGCGCTGCGCATGGAGCGCCACTGTTCAAGCGCCATGGCGCTGGCCCGCTTTCTTAATAGCCATCCCAAGGTCGACTGGGTCAGCTACCCTGGGCTGGAGGATTCTCCGCACCACGAAGTTGCCACAAAATTGTACGGCGGCCGCTACGGTGGTCTGCTGACCTTCGGCACCGGTGACAAGGCTTCAGCTTTCAAGGTAATTAACGGACTCACGCTGGCAAAGAATCTTGCCAACATCGGCGACGCCAAGACTTTGGTTATTCACCCGGCGAGCACCATCTGCGCTGACTATAATCTGGAGGAAAAGGCTCTGATGGGGGTCACGGAAGACCTGGTCCGGGTTTCGGTCGGCATCGAAGATATTCGTGACATTGTCGGGGATTTCAAGCAGGCACTTGATGCAATATGACGAGGGGATAAGTCGATGTTAACGATAAAAGTAAACGGGCGTGAAGAAAAACTGAGCATAGGCTGCCGGACGTTTGTCTCCCTTGACGTTCTGCTTAAGATCCTTGAAGCAGATGTTCAGCAGGTGACGCTTAACGGGAAAATCATCAGCAGTCGAGATTGTGGAACTACCACCGTACAAAGCGGCGATTCGCTGCTTCTGAACGGTTAAAAATAAGGAGCTCTCGAATGAAAATATCCATCAATGGCAAAGAAACCACCATCACCGAAAATTCTGATCGCACGATTGACTCACTGCTTGAAGAGCTGGATGTCTCGCAGCGTCTCTATGTCACCGTTGAACTGAACGGGGAGATTCTGGATCGTCCCGCCTATGAGACCACTCCGGTCAATGAAGGAGATGTCATCGAATTTCTCTATTTCATGGGTGGGGGGCGCTGATATGCTGACCGAATCCCAGATTGATCGTTATTCTCGCCACATCATCCTGAAAGAGGTTGGCGGAAAAGGGCAGCAGAAGCTGTTCGACGGGCGTGTTCTGATTATCGGCGCCGGTGGTCTTGGCGCGCCGATCGCCCTCTACTTGGCCGCCGCCGGGGTGGGAACCATCGGCATCGCCGACGCTGACGACGTCGATCTTTCCAATCTGCAGCGCCAGGTGATCCACTTCACCCCCGATATCGGCAAGCCGAAGGTGGAATCCGCACGGGAAAAGATGGAAGCCATCAATCCGGACGTGAAGGTCATAACCTACAAGGAATGGATCTCGGCCGCAAATATCAATCGCATTATCGCCGACTACGACTTCATCATCGACGGCACCGACAACTTTGCCGCCAAGTTTCTGATCAACGATGCCTGTGTTCTGGCCGGAAAGCCATACTCCCATGGCGGTATCCTGCAGTTCGACGGCCAGACGATCACGGTCAAGCCGCGTGAGTCGGCCTGCTATCGATGCATCTTTCCCGAACCGCCCCCGAAAGATTCCATTCCAACCTGCTCCCAGGCCGGCGTAATCGGCGTCTTGCCGGGGGTTATCGGCACCATTCAGGCCACAGAGGCGATCAAATATCTGCTCGGCAAAGGCGATCTGCTGGCGGACCGCCTTCTGACCTACAGCGCACTACGGATGAAGTTCCGCGAGGTGCCGCTCAAACGCAAGTCCAACTGTCCGGTCTGTGGTGACAACCCCACTATTACTGAGGCGCGTGACGAGTTGGACGCCCTGACCGTATGTGATCTGAAGGGGGCCTGACATGATTCGGATACCACGGGATATCCATGACGACTTGATTACCCACGCCAAAGGCGGCTTTCCCCTCGAAGTGTGCGGGATACTTGGCGGCACCGACGAAACCGTCTCGGTGATGTATCGGATGACCAACACCGATGCCAGTAACGAGCATTTTATGATGGACCCGAAGGAACAGTTTTCCGTGGTCAAGGATCTGCGGGCCAAGGATCTTGCGATGCTGGCAATCTATCACTCCCACCCGGAGACCCCGGCCCGCCCCTCGGAAGAGGATATCAAACTGGCGTTGACGCCGGATGTGTCGTACCTGATTATTTCCCTTGCCGATGCGGATATTCCCGTCGTCAAGTCCTATAAAATAAGCTCAGGGGGCGTCCGGGGTGAGGTGGTGGAAGTAGTTGTATAGTAAACCTGTAGACATTGTAAAATAGTTCTTGACAGATAGAATTGATTTTGGCAGTATTCAAATCACACGAACGTATGGAGTTGTACCGATGGCCGATGAAAAACAGACAAAGCTGGACTTGAACAACCTTAAAGCTGGCGGCTTCATCAAGGAGCGCGGCAAGGATCTTTTTACCGTGCGTCTGCGCGTGCCGGGCGGCAGGATGAGTGTCCCCCGGCTGAAAAAGATCGCCGAGGTGGCCGAGAAATTCGGCGGCGAGTTTGTTCATTTGTCGGTGCGTCAGTCTATTGAGCTGATTAACATCAACTTCAAGGATTTTGATGCGGTCGTCGAGGCTCTGGGTGAAAAGAGCCAGAAGGTTGCCTCGTGTGGCGCACGGGTGCGCGTACCGGTTGCCTGCGGCGGGTGCGAATACAACCCCAACGGCCTGGTCGATACGCAGAAATCAGCCCTTGAAGTTGACGAAAAATTGTTCGGCACACCTACCGGCCATCACAAATTCAAGGTAGCCTTTGCCGGCTGCCCCTTTGACTGCCCCAAGTCAGCCACGAACGATATCGGCTTTCAGGGCGCAATCTACCCGGCACTGGACATGGAAGCCTGCATCAGTTGCGGACTCTGCGCCAAGAGCTGCGTACCCAAGGCGATCGTTATGGGTGAGGACAATAAGCCGGTATTCAGCAATGACCCCTGCATCTGGTGTGGCGACTGCGTCAAAGTCTGCC